>JANNWF010000606.1:0-9981 GCA_031408455.1 Pseudoxanthomonas sp.
GACCCGGAAACCGGTCGCGGCCGCGACATCCTGTTCTTCGTCGATAACATCTACCGCTACACCTTGGCCGGTACCGAAGTGTCGGCGCTGCTCGGCCGTATGCCGTCGGCGGTGGGTTACCAGCCGACGCTGGCCGAGGAAATGGGCGTGCTGCAGGAGCGCATCACCTCCACCAAGACTGGCTCGATCACCTCCATCCAAGCGGTCTACGTGCCTGCCGATGACTTGACCGACCCGTCGCCCGCAACGACCTTTGCGCACTTGGATGCGACCGTCGTGCTGTCGCGCAACATTGCGTCGCTGGGCATCTATCCGGCGGTCGATCCGCTCGATTCGACTTCACGTCAGCTGGATCCGAACGTGATCGGTCACGAGCACTACGACACCGCGCGCAAGGTGCAGTCGACCTTGCAGAAGTACAAGGAACTGAAAGACATCATCGCCATCCTAGGCATGGACGAATTGTCGGAAGAAGACAAACAAGCCGTGTCGCGGGCGCGCAAGATCGAGCGTTTCTTCAGCCAGCCGTTCCACGTGGCGGAAGTGTTCACCGGCTCGCCCGGCAAGTACGTGACCCTGAAGGAAACCATTCGCGGCTTCAAGATGATCACCGAGGGCGAATGCGACCACCTGCCTGAGCAGGCGTTCTACATGGTCGGCGGCATCGACGAGGCGTTTGAGAAGGCCAAGAAGATGGCTGAAAAGGCGTAACAGCAGAAGCGGGGTTGGGGACTGGGGGCTGGGGACTGGGGCGCGAGCCCAAACCCTCGGGCAACCAACCAGCAGTAGAGTGGGTCTCGACCCGCCGCCCCCTGTAGCAACAATCAAGCGGCAGGCAGTGACCCGCCGTCGATGAAAGTGGCGGGCCAAGGCCCGCCCTACGAGGAACGATTCACATGAGCAGCACCATCCGTTGCGACATCGTCAGCGCCGAGCAGGAAATCTTCCACGGTGTGGTCGAGATGGTCATTGCCACTGGCGAGATGGGTGAGCTTGGCATCGCGCCGCGGCATGCACCGCTGATCACTCGGCTCAAGCCGGGGCAGGTGCGAGTGATCTTGCCGGGTGGCGAAGAGCAAGCCTTCTATGTGTCAGGTGGCATTCTGGAAGTTCAGCCGCAGGTGGTCACCATCCTCACGGATACAGCGTTGCGCGCAGATGACATCGATGAAGCCGCCGCCAAGCAAGCCAAGGCCGAAGCCGAGCGTGTGATCGCCGGCCGCGGCGAAGCGATGGAACTCGCCGAAGCGCAACAGCGATTGGCCGAGGTCAACGCCCAGCTGCAAGCGCTGGAGCGGCTGCGCAAGAATCTCAAGCACTGACCCTTCTCGTATTGCAGCATGCACACTCAACGCCGGCTCAATGCCGGCGTCTGCTTATGAGGCAAAGCGTATGCCCGGACTAGTTCTGACGTATCACTCGATGAACGTGCTCGGCAATGAGTACGCCAATAACGACCATGTCGCTTTGGCGCAGGATCTTTGCAGCCTGGACGAAGCGGGCTTTGAAATCGTCCCGCTGAGTGATCTGGTGGATGCCTGGGAATCGCAGGCATTGGCCGATGTGCGATGGGTGGCCATCACGTTTGATGACGGCGGCGCGCTTGATGCGCGCGATGTTGTCCATCCGACCTGTGGGCCACAAACGAGTTTCCTCAACATCTTGCTCGAGTTCTCGAGCCGCTTCGGTGCTTCGCAACCGCGGGTAAACGCGAGCAGCTTTGTGATTGCTTCTCCGGCCGCACGAGCCGAACTCGACCACAAAGATTTTCTGTCCTTGGGCTGGTGGGGCGACGATTGGTGGCGGCCTGCTACGGAGCAGGGAATGCTCGCCATCGAGAGCCACAGCTGGGATCACAACCATCCCTCGCTGGCACAGACACTTATCGCCAAACAAGGGCATTTCGAGCTGCACGACCTGCACGAGGCGCGCGCTGAGGTTGAGCTGGCTAACGACTATATCGGCGAGATGACGGGTCGGCGGCCGCAGTTCTTGGCCTACCCCTGGGGCCAGTCCAGTGACTTTTTGCGCTCTGATTATTTTCCCAACAATATCGATCGCCACGGCCTGAAGGCGGTGTTTGGCACCGCTCCGGCTTTTCTTGGGGCTGCCAGCAATCGATGGGATCTGCCCCGATTCGTCTGTGGCGACCATTGGCGGTCGCCAGAGGATTTTCTAAAGTTGCTGGAAGGTGACCGTTCCGATAAGCGTTGAACCTCAATGGTTGAGCCCCTCTCCCCCGGGGTGAGCTGGTGCGCTTGCGGACCAACGGTCCGTGCACCTGCGAACGCACCAACGCTATGGGCTGGTGCTAGGGTGCGGGTTGGGGTGAGGTGAGGGTTCGGGACTACTAATTTGGGCTTCAAGACGCCTTCGAACCCTCATCCGGCGCTTCGCGCCACCCTCAGTCGCTCGCCGTGACTTCGATCCCGGAGGGAGCAGGGTTCCTCTAAAAAGGCCCAATTGCTGCCGCTTTGGCGATCAAGGCGCGTTGCATCACCGGATGCGTCGGCTTGTGAAAATTGACCAGTAGATGCGGGTGTTCGGTTTTGCAAAATCCCGCCTGTAGATTGACCTGCTCCGCACGCGCGTCGCTGCAATAGCCAAAGAACGCCTCGCAACGGTCGGCGAAGCGAGCAAAGCCATACTTCAATACATGGAAATAAAGGCTGCCGAAAACGGTCAGCGTGTCCCTTTGTTCGAGGGGAAGCTGGCGTAAGGTCTCGCCATCGGTGCAGACGCCTCCGACCAGAATGATGTCCCCAAATGGGTGGAAGTGGGCATAACACAGGACGTGGATGGTCGACGCCGGCGAGCGATGAAAACACACCAGATGGTGTGGACCGCTTGGCGGCAAGCCGTCAAACTTGCGCTGAAAAAGCTCGCCCGCGAAGAACCGGCCGTCGTCGACTTCGCTGATGCCGATGAAGTCAGGAATATCTGTACTCATCGCCATCTCATGCCTCAATGTCCTTGCTTGATCGTTCGTCGCACCGGCACCAAACAATAACCGCTTCCTGACCGCACCGGCAGGAGTCGCGAAAGTAGCGGCCGTGCCGATCCCCATTCAACCTAGAAACAGCAGTTGACCGCTCCTGGAAGTCACGAAACACCGGGCACGCTTGAGTTTCGCAAGCTTCGTTCAACTCACCCGCTGGGTGAGGGCCGCTACACACCCGATTGCACACATGGGCGACCGTCTGGCCGCGTTTCTCGTCGTTGCAGGGGAAGGCCCTGCGCCTCCTCGCGCCTTGCCAGTCAGTCGCCCATACGCACACTCGGGCGGGTCCAACTGCGGTTTCTAGGTTCAACAGTAGATGTCCGCATCAGCTGGCAAACTATGCGGCCGTCCAAGTGGCCATTCTGCGTCCGATGAGCCTGTCCTTGTCCCCTGTCGACGCGACTCATCCGGTCAACACGCCGGGTCGCGTGCTGTTTGCCAGTCTGATCGGCACGACCATCGAGTTTTTCGACTTCTACATCTACGCCACGGCGGCGGTGCTGGTATTTCCGACGCTGTTTTTCCCCAGCGTCGATGCCACCAGCGCGATGTTGCAGTCCTTGGCGACCTTTGCCTTGGCATTCTTCGCGCGGCCCTTGGGTTCGGCCTTGTTCGGCCACTTCGGTGACCGCATCGGCCGCAAGGCGACTTTGGTCGCGGCGCTGCTGACGATGGGGCTGTCGACGGTGTTGATCGGCTTGCTTCCGACCTACGCGCAGATCGGTATTGCAGCACCGTTGCTGCTAGCGCTGTGCCGATTCGGCCAGGGCTTGGGTCTGGGCGGCGAATGGGGTGGTGCGGTGTTGTTGGCGGTCGAAAATGCGCCGCCGGGCAAGCGCGCCTGGTACGGCATGTTTCCGCAGTTGGGCGCGCCAATCGGGTTCGTCTGCTCGACGGGTGTCTTCTTGCTGCTGACCGCTTTATTGAGTGAGGCAGAGTTCCTCGCCTGGGGCTGGCGCATACCGTTTGTTGGCAGCGCGGTGCTGGTCTTGGTCGGGCTGTGGGTACGCTTGAGCATTCACGAGACGCCGGCGTTTCAAGCGGCCATCGACAAAGAGGAACGCGTGCGGATGCCACTGCTGGTGGTGTTGCGTCAGCATCCGCTGGAACTGCTGCTTGGCACCTTCGCGGCGATGGCGACCTTCGTCCTGTTCTATCTGATGACGGTGTTTACGCTGAGCTGGGGCACGGGCCCGTTGGGCTATGCGCGCGGCGAGTTCTTGCAGATGCAGATGATCGGCGTGCTGTTTTTTGCGCTGACCATTCCACTCTCGGCGTGGCTTGCGGATCGCCACGGCGCACTGCGGGTGGTGTTGATCGCAAGCGTGTTGATCGGCGGTTTCGGGCTGTGTTTTGGCCCGCTATTTGCGGCCGGTAGCCCGTTGGCGGTGTTGACCCTGCTGGCGGTTGGCTTGGCCTTGATGGGCTTGACCTACGGACCGCTTGGCACCTTGTTGGCCGGTCGTTTTCCGACCGCGGTGCGCTACACCGGTGCCTCACTGACGTTCAACCTTGCTGGCATTTTTGGGGCTTCGCTTGCGCCCTATATCGCGACAACCTTGGCCACTCGCTTTGGCATCAATGCGGTCGGTTTTTACTTGTGCGCGGCGGCGGCCATTACGGTGCTCGCGCTGCTCGGCATGCAGCGAAAGCGTTTGCCCGAGTAGCCGCAAACCAGCGCATGTCAATGCCGTTGCTGGGCAGACTCCACGCAAGATCACGCTGCGGAGCCAACGCAGCCACGCGTGTGCAAGTGTGAGCTGACCGATCAACGCTAAACTTGGTCGTCGGAAAGCGGCAGCACAGACCCAACGCATGCACATCAACATCAATCGACGGCAGATTCTAAAGGCAGGCTTGGCGGCGACGTTGCCGATGAGTTTGCTGGCGTGTGCTGGTCAAGAAAAGCGCCCTCTGGTCGTTGGTGGTCTGCCAGTCACCTGCAATCTGACCCTGCCGGTGGCATGCGTCGCGCGTGATCGGGCTAACCAAGGGTTAGCGGCTGACGCGCCACGTTTTAACTACGAATATCAGAAGTACAGCGGTTGGCCGGAGATCAAAGAATCGCTGATGACCGGCCGCATCCAGGCCGGTTACATGCTGGCACCGCTGGTGATGGATTTGGCCGATCAGGGCATCCCGGTCAAGATCGTCTCGCTCGGCCATCGCTCCGGTGCGGTCATCATGGTGCGCAGCGAATCGCCGTATCAGCAGTTCAAGCAATTGACCGGCAAGCGCATCGCAATACCGAGCCGCTTTGCGGTCGATTTTTTGTTTTTGCGCAAGATGCTGGCGCTGGAAGGCATGACGCCCGATGACATCAAAATCATCGAAATGGCGCCGCCCGACATGCCCGCCGCGCTGTATGCCGATGCGGTGGATGCCTACTGCACCGGCGAGCCATTTGGTGCGGCTGCGCAGCGCGCAGGCTACGCGCGACCGCTACGCATGACGCGCGATGAATGGCGCAATTACATCTGCTGCGTGTTGACCGTGCGCGAGGAACTCATCGCCGAGAACCCGGCCTTGATTCAAGACTTGGTCGATCACGTGCTCGGTGCCGGCGAATGGTTGGACGCCCAGCAAGCCAATCGCGAAACGGCTATCCAGATCGCGGCGGGTCGCAGCTTCTTCAATCAAGACCCCAACATTTTGCGATTCGTGATGGAAAACCCAACCGACCGGGTCACCTACGGCGACCTGCGGATGATTCGCGATGAGTTCGACGAGTTGATGCAACTGTCGGTCGAAGCCGCCACCATCAAACATCCCATCGCTTACGAGAAGTATGTCGACGAGAGCTTTGCGCGGCGTGCCAAAGCGGCGCTGATCCAACTCTGATTGCACTGATAACCATTGCACTGATAACCATGGCCCTGACTCCTCCTACTATCGTCATTCCGGCGCACGCCGGAATCCACGGGACTGGCCGCGGTGCGTGTGGATTCCGGCGTGCGCCCCAATGACGAGCTCCGGCCAATGGTCTTGCCGCCCACCACTGAATCCAGCCATGCAACGCTTTCTGTCTCTGATCGGCCCTCTAATCTTCGCCTTGCTACTGCCCTTGGCTGACGCCAACGCCGCACCCGAGCCGACCTTAAAAGCCGGCGTCTTCGAGCCAGCACGCTTGGCACCAGACTTCACCTTGCCCGGCACCGGTGGCACCGATCTGACCTTGAGCACCTATCGCGGCAAGCTGGTGTTGCTCGGCTTTGGGTTTACCCACTGCCCAGAAGTGTGTCCGGTCACGCTCGCCAATCTGGCCCAAGCGCGCAAGCAACTAGGCGACGTGGGCAAAGACGTGCAAGTGGTCTACATCACGGTCGACCCGGAACGCGACGATCTGCCGCGACTAAGCAGCTATCTGACCGCGTTTGACCCGACGTTTGTGGGCGGCACCGGCAGTGAGGCGCAACTGTTGGCCGTGCGCAAGCAATACGGCATCGCCGCATCCAAAGTGAGCAAGGCCGACGGTAGCGTCGAGTTCGCCCATTCGGCCTTCACCTATTTGATTGATCGCAAAGGCCGCTTGCGCGCCTTGATGCCCTACGGTCATACCGCTGAAGACTTCGTCCACGACCTGAAGATTTTGCTTGTTGAGCCATGAGGCCTAAGCGTTGGGCGTGGCTCCCGGCCAGTGCGGTCATCCTCGTCTCGATATCATTGGCGTGGTTGGCGCTGCCGCCGATCGAGTCCACGTCTCGCGAACATGCGTTCGAGATTCCCAAGGGCACCTGGGCACGACGCATGGGCGGTGATCCGGTCGAAATTTTGCCCGCGGAAATTCATCTCACACTGGGTTTGCGTGATGTCTTGTTGTTGAGGAATCTAGATGACGTACCGCAAGTATTTGGACCGACTGTGCTGATGCCCGGACAGAGTTTTCGACTGCCGTTTGCCGTCGCCGCCGACTATCAATTTGAATGCACCGCACACACCAGTGGGCAAATGACCGTGGTCGTTGGGCCCGAGCCACGCTCCGCATGGGCGCGCCTGCGCTGGCGATTGGCCGAGTTTTGGCGAGCCCACGCATGAGGTACTGCGCATGAGTGTGCTTTGATGAGTTTGGTCAAGCGAGTACTTCCTTCCGCTGCCGTTCTGTTGCTGCTGGTCGGGGTCTGGTGGCTGCTGGTAGCAGTCACCGCAAGCGTCATTTTCCCGACCCCGCTACAGGTGCTAAGCGGCACCGCCGAATTGATCCGCGACGGCTCGCTGTGGGAACACATCGGTGCCTCGCTGTTTCGCGTCGGCACCGGCTTTTTGCTCGCCGTCGCGTTAGCGGTGCCATTGGGGCTGTGGATGGGCTGGGTAAAAGGCGCCTTCATCACCTTGAACCCGCTGTTTCAGATCTTGCGGCCGATCTCGCCGATTGCGTGGATCCCGCTAGCCATCCTCTGGTTCGGAGTCGGCAACGTATCGCCGATTTTTCTGATCTTCATGGCCTCGGTGTTTCCGATGGTGGTGCAGACAGTGGCTGGGGTGCACACCATTGAGCCGCGCTACCTGCGTGCGGCGGCCAATTTTGGTGTTTCCCGAAGGACGCTGTTTCGGCAGGTGGTCATTCCGGCCGTGTTGCCGCAGATCATCGTCGGCATGCGAATTGGTTTGGGTGTTGCTTGGCTGGTGGTCGTCGCCGCCGAGATGATTGCGCTCAACTCCGGGCTCGGCTATCTCATCATCGACTCGCGCAATGCTGGCAATCGCTACGACTTGGTGATCGCCGGCATGATCATCATTGGCTTGATCGGATTGTTGCTGGACGGACTGATGCGGAACTTGGAAGGCTTGAAAATTGTGCGGTGGCGGTATGTCCGTTGAGCGCAATGGAGCGCGCAAATTCGCCACCCAACCTCTCGTCATTCCGGCGCACGCCGGAATCCACGGGGCTGGCCTCAAGGCAAGGAAGTGGATCCCGGCGTGCGCCGGGATGACGAGGGCTGCGCAATGACGACTGCTGCGGGATGACGAGGAACTAATGAACAGCGCGACCACCCGACCGGTAAGCGAAAAAGACGCGCCCGCCAAAATCGTCGTGAACGGCATCAGCAAGAGCTTCGACTCCGATCGCGGTCCATTGCACGTGCTCAACGACATCAGCTTCGAGGTCGCAGACGGCGAGATTCTCGCCATCGTCGGCCCGTCTGGCTGCGGCAAGTCGACCTTGATGAACATCATCGCGGGCTTCGACCAACCCGATAGCGGTGTGGTCACCATCGATGGCGCGCCGCTCAAAAAGCCCAGCCCGCGCGGCATCCTGATTTCGCAGCAAGGCTCCGTGTTTCCGTGGCTCACCGTGCAACAGAACCTGATGTTCGGCCTTACCGAGGACACCCACAGCAACAAGCAGGAACTGGCCGATCACTACGCGTCTTTGGTTGGCTTGAAGGGCTTCGAGCAAAGCTATCCACACGAGCTGTCCGGCGGCATGCTCAAACGTGCTGAACTGGCGCGTGCCTTGGTGGTGAAGCCCGAAATTCTGTACATGGATGAGCCGTTCTCGGCGCTGGATGCACTGCTCAATCTGCGCATGCGCAACGAGTTACTGCGCATCTTGGGCGAAGAGCGGCATACGGTCTTGCTCATCACCCACGACGTCGAGGAAGCCATCCATCTCGCAGATCGCGTGCTCGTGCTGTCACCGCAACCGACTCACATCCAAGCCAGCTTCGACGTCGGCATCGCCCATCCACGGCGACTCTCCAGCCCGCCCGTGCAAGCCTTGCGCGCCGCGATCCTAAGCGAGCTGGGGGTTGAGGGAGAGGCCATTTGAACGCGCGACTGGGCGCCGGCCAGCGGCAGCCAATTACCGGATCAGACTAGACACATGACCCAACCCCTCCACGTCATCATCCTCGCCGCCGGCGAGGGCAAGCGGATGAAGTCGCAACGGCCCAAAGTGCTGCATGCGATTGCGGGACGCTCGATGCTTGGTCACGTCATCGCACGCGCACGCGAGTTGGATGCGATTGGCATCCACATCGTGTTTGGTCACGGCGGTGACTTGGTCCGCGCCGCGCTTGCTGGCGAGACCGATCTGCACTGGGCGGAGCAGGCGCAGCAGTTGGGCACGGGTCATGCGGTGATGCAGGCGATGCCCGGCATACCGGACGAGGCCTGCGTGCTCGTGTTGTATGCCGACGTGCCACTGATAACCACGCCAACCTTGCGGGAATTACTGGCGTCGGCAGCCGATGGCGTTGGCGTGTTGGTCGATACGCTAGCTGACCCGACCGGGTATGGCCGCGTGTTGTTGGATGCGGATGGGCGCGTGCTCGCCATTGTTGAGCAGCGCGATGCGACCGCCGAGCAGCGTGCTGTCAAGCGGATCAATACCGGCGTCATCTGCGCGCCAGCCTTGCGCTTGCGTGCTTGGTTGGCGGCGCTCGGCAACCACAACGCGCAGGGCGAGTACTACCTCACCGATATCTTCGCGATGGCCAAGTCTGATGGCCATGCGGCGGTCGCTGCGGCGTGTTTGGAAGCAGGCGAGGCCGATGGCGCGAATGACCTGTGGCAACTGGCGCAGCTGGAGCGGCGCTGGCAACTGCGGCACGCCAAGGCGCTGTGTTTGCAAGGCGTGCGACTCACTGATCCAGCGCGCTTGGATGTGCGTGGTGAGCTTGTCTGCGGCGGCGATGTGGAGATCGATATCGACGTGATCGTCGAGGGCAAGGTGGTGCTCGGCGATGGCGTGCGCATTGGCCCGTTTTGTCGGCTGCGCAATGTCGGCATTGGCGCTGGAACGGTGGTGCATGCGCACTGCGATATCGACGGCGCGCTGATCGCACAGGATTGCGTGATCGGTCCGTTTGCGCGCCTGCGACCTGGCACCGAGTTGGCTGCTGAGGCGCATCTCGGCAACTTTGTCGAAACCAAACAGACCAAGCTCGGCCGTGGCAGCAAGGCCAATCATCTGAGCTACTTGGGCGATGCCGATATCGGCGCGCGCGTCAACATTGGCGCGGGCACCATCACCTGCA
>JANNWF010000607.1:0-5351 GCA_031408455.1 Pseudoxanthomonas sp.
CGAGCGACCGAGCCTGATTGCGTCCTTGGTTTAGCGTGTCAACAACGAAAGTTCCAATCACGGTTGCCTTTGACCTGGTAGACGGGGATCCGTCGCGAGACCAAGGGCGCACCGCCTGCCGCTGTCTCCGCACGCGGGCCGCAAGTTCCGGTCCTACCGATTCCACCTGACATTCAAGGACCCGAACTTGAGGATGTCGTGCATGGCCATTGTCAGTTTTGCTCGCAAGGTAATCACTTTTGTGACCTGCATGGGTCGGCTCTGGAAGGAACCATCGCAGCATCGCCAGGCCGATCCACCCAAATCGAGTGGAGTTGCAACCCTGGCGCAGTCCGGACATCAGCAAAAGTTGGACGCTGGGAGTAGCGACGATGCGTGCGCCGCAGGATCGGAGGCGGCAGCAATGGCCATCGATTGCCTGGAACTCCTTGGCGCCGAAAATCCGAAGCGCCTGCGCCGGGAGGACCTATACGCGCGTCCCGGCCTCGTGTTCGGAGGTGCTTGGATTACGTCTGATGTAGGGAACGTCAGCGGAATCGGAGAGAGTGCTAGGGCAGATGAGGAGGATGTGGAAGTTGCAGTTGGCTCATGGGAGGAGGCTCATGACGACTACTTGGATATCGACATGTACGGCCCCTCAGACTTTTTCCACCGGAAGCCAATGTTTGACATCAACCCAGCGACGGGTCTGCTCATGCTCGATGACGCAATTGATGTCGCGGGCAACCCGTATGGCTTCGACTGGCACTAGCTCTCCGCTGCCATCGCAACCAGAAATCAACGCGAGCGCATTCTCCATAGATGGGGCAACCCGCCGGCGCAGGTAGTACCGATGGGGCGTTGTTTGCGCGCTTTTCCGGTGGCGTCCTTCGCAGGGATTCACCCTTGAGCGCCAGTCGGTGGGAGCGGTGGACGAGTCGATCCAGGATGGCGACGGCGGCGATCGGGTGATTCCGCGATCGCTGCCATGGCGGCTCCCACAGGGAGTCCGCATAGTCGCTGCCAGGGCCGCTCCGACATGGAATCTCCAGGATCGCCGCCTGTTCGTGGTGATCCATCGATAACGCGAGCCCCGCCCGATTCGCACTCGTCGCGTTTGCGCGGCGCTAGTCCCGCAGCGCGGATGGCGCAGCCGATAGTCCGTAGAACCCGCGCAAATCGCGCAGCAGCGCATCGAAGTCGGCCTGCCGCACGTACATCATGTGGCCGGCCTCGTAGTATTTAATCTGGACCCGGTCGCGCAGGATGTCGTGGCGGCCGAAGGTGTACTCGGCATCGAAGAACGGCGTGATCATGTCGTAGTAGCCGCTGGCGACCAGCACGCGCAGCGCGCCGTTCTTGCGCAAAGCATCCGACAGCGCGCGCGAAGTGTTCACGTAGGACGGCTCCCAGGACTCGCCGGGCGCTGCCGTGCGGTAGTCCCACTGCTTGCCGACCTCGCTGTTGGAGACCAGGTACGCTCGGCTGGTTTTCACGCCCAGAACGGTGTGCAAATGATCGTTGATCGCCGCGGTATAGGCGCTGGAGATTGCGTTCGATGCGGCATCGCCCAGGTGTGGTGAATCGGCGGTGTCGTCGGACTCGTCGGCGAGGTAGCGGCTGTCAAGGCGTCCCACCGTCCCCCCACTCTCGCGCAGCAGCTCCTTGCTGAAGCGGGCCGCGGTCACGCGCAGGTCGGCCCGTTGCACGTAGTCGACGTCGAGGCCGGTGAACGATGCATGGCGTTGCGCAATGCGTTGGCGATCTGCCGGCGCCAATGCGCTGCCGCGGAACAGCGCCGGCAGGTATTCGTCGACCGCGAAGTCGCGCGCGGCCTGCAGGAACTCCGGCAGCGACTGCTCGCGGCCTGCGCGACCGTGGTAGTGCGCGGTCGCGGCCATGCTCGGCAGATAGGTGACATGGGCGATCAGATTGTCCGGCGTCGGCGTGGAGCCGGTGTAGTCCATCGCCTGGCTGATCATCATGATGCCGTTGAGCGCCATATCCTGGCCGCCGTCCATCAGTGCATTGGCGATGAGTGCCGCGCGCGTGCTGCCGAAGCTTTCACCGATCAGGTATTTCGGCGCGTTCCAGCGGCCATGCTCGCCGACGAAGCGGCGGATGAACTGGCTGATCGACGCGCTGTCGCCATCCATGCTCCAGAAGTCGCTGGTCTTGCCCGCGCCGATCACGCGGCTGAATCCGGTGCCGATCGGATCGATGAACACGAGGTCGGTCAAATCAAGCAGGGTGTGCGGATTGTCGATCACCCGATACGGTGCCGCACCATCGTCGGCCTCGGCATCCGAGGCCACCACCACGCGCCGTGGTCCGAGTAGGCCCATGTGCAGCCACACCGAAGCCGATCCGGGGCCCCCATTGAACACAAAGGTCACCGGACGCTGTGGCCCCGCATCGAGCTCCATGTATGCGGTGTAGTAGAGCGCGGCGGTCAGCTTGTCGTCCTTGTCGTGCAGGTGCATCTCGGCCGCGCGCGCAACGTAGCGTACGCTGCGCGCGCCGAAGCGCGCCTGATGCCGGGTTTCCACCAGCAGCGGCGGATCGATCGCAGCAGTGGCCGAGGCGTCGGCGGGCTTGTCCGCCTGGCTGTCGGCTGCCGCGGTCGCGGCGACCGGGACCGCTGCGAGTAGAACCAGCATGAGGATCAGAGTGCGAGGCATGGAGGCTCCGGCGGACGTCGCGATAAGACATGGCCACCGACAATATGCGCACCGGGTGCACAAACAAAGTGGCGGCAGGCCACGCGCTCGATCTCCCTCACTCACCGTGTCCTACCTGCGCTCGCTATCATCGGCCGCGCGATTGAACCGCGCGGGCGTCTGGAACGCCCGCGCGAACCTGCGTCAGGCTACATTCCGGACCGCCCACGGCCCGAATCATCCCACCGCGAGGAAGCCGCGATGTCCAACCCGAAACGACTGCAATTTTTCGCCGCGATCGCCGCGATCGCCGCGCCTCCGGCCGTGGTGTACGGAGTGATGATCGATCCCGACAGCTATCGACTCTGGGCGTCTGCGTTTTTTACCGAAGGCTCGTATTACTAACGCTCCTGGTCGCAGGCGAACGGATCCGGTCCCTGTGTCCCACGGGCGACGGCATGATCGCCGAAATCACCGAGCATCGGCCCGAACGCTTCATCTCGATCAGGCATCTCGGCTTCATCGCCAAGGGCGTCGAAGATACCCACCAGGTTCAAAGCCTGGGACATGAAACAGCACGCGCTTGACCGGCGGCTACCGACCCATTTCGGCCTGTCGAAATCGCTTCGAGCTAGAGCAGAGCGGACGTTCGCCCACGCGTATTCGAACGCGAGCTGACGCGTTGCGGCAGGTCAACTAGCGCTGTTTAGGATCGCCGTCGATTGCGCTGCCGCGCCAACTGATTTGTGCAACGTGTCAGTCTGAACCATCGAGTAAATCGACTAGATGATGCGGAGTGCTGGGCAGCAATTCGTCTTCGAGCACCACCGACAAAGGCTCAGGACCGATGTCGATTTACTTGTATCGCGCCATCGATTCGCTCCTTACCCTTGCTCTCTGCGGAAACAGGAAGCACGATCGGGATCAGCGCTTGCTGCAGCTTCGTTAGGTTCCTGCATATGCTCACCCGCACTCTTCTCGCTATCTGCATGCTTCTGAGTTCTGGAACCTCTCTGGCCTGTTCTTGCATGCCACTTTCGGGCAATCCAGAAGAGGACGTCAGGCTATTTTGGGCGCCATCGAGTGTGGTGGTTTCAGCCATCGCGGAGGTCGTCACACCACGAGTAGAGAAGAACCCGGGATACGAATACGACCACACCCACCAGGCAATCACGTGGCGAGTGACCCGCAAGTGGAAGGGCTCGCACGAGGTCGGCGAATCATTTTCCACCGACACCGAAACAACGTGATGCTTGTGTGGCGTTACCGTCGTTGCGGGTGAAGAGTGGCTTCTTTATCTTCAACGTGCGGAGCCATACTCAATCAGTGAGTGCTCGGTCAGCGCACCTCTTGGTCGTGCTGCAACGCACGTCCCAGTACTGGACGAGTTGCTCGAGGCAAGCGGCGACGGAACCTAAATATGTGTATGCCGGTGAATGGCGTCTAGCTAGTCAAGCGGACTGCGCAGGCAGAACTCGATTTTTCTGATGTTTTGTCACGCTGCAGCCGCTTACAACGTCTTTTGGGCGTTGCCAAATCTTAAGGTATCGCAAGAGATGACGCTCCAACTCCAGCCAGCGCCATGCGCCATTAGTCCGAGCAACAAGCGACATCAGGCCAAGGTTGTCGGCGACGACCTCGTTCGACATCACGGTAAGCGAAAGTTTTACTCCGTAAAACAAATTCGCGAGGCGAACGAGCGCTGCGCTATCGACTTCGACTTCGTCTGCTGGTCACATGCTCTATACGGCACGCACTTTGATTTCGACCGAATTCATGTCGATGCCGGTGGAAGCTGCGACTATCTTGGAATGAAGCAAACCATGCTGGAGTCGCTTTCAAGCGGTTCCGAGTCAAGCTGGTTTGACTTCGACTTGTCTTGGCTAGAGTTTCCGGACATCGACTGGTCGGTTTTCGACTTCCTCGACCCTTAATGGGCACTGGCCGGCGAGTGTGCTTGCGCCGGCAGAACCACGTCACTCGACCGGCAGAGTTTGATCAACCGACTGGGAAGTTGACAGTCAACCGCTACTCTCGACAGACCGGCAACGACCCGTCAGCTCCCGCAGTCAAGGGCGCAACCCGACCCACAACGGCCAGTCGAAATCGCTTCGTGCCATGGCAAAGCGGTCGTTCGTTCACGCTCGTAGCACGCGAGCTGACGATCCTTGGCGAGCAATCACTTTCCACACGCGCCGTCCCATTTAGAAGTACTTCTGCCTTGGGCCACGCCGCAATTGGGTGAACCGGGAAAACTCCCATGGCCTGACCGCGGCAAAGAGGCTCACGCCGTGCCGCTCGCTCGCGGGCAACGCCAAGTCTGCTTCGACTAAGGCATCCACCTGTCGCGCAAGCGCCTCCATCGCTTCGTGCAACTTGTGGATAGAGGCTCGCGACATCATTCCGCCTACGAAATGCATACGCTCGCCCGGGTCGTTGAAGCGAGTCGACAGGAACTCGGGCAGCACCTGCTCACTGAAATAGCGCTGGATCGGGCCATCGCTGCGCCACGCGAAATTGCGCGCCGCTCGCAGCTTGATGCGATCGAAAGGCATCAGTTCGATCAGACCGATCCGCTCGAGCCGGATCAGCAGCAGCGTCAACTGCGGCTTGGTGAAGTGGAAGATTTCGAGGATCTCCGCTTCCTTCCAGTGGTTCAGTACAAGGAAAACGACCAGCAGCAGGGCCAGGTCTTTAAGCAGCTCGCGCTCC
>JANNWF010000608.1:0-8145 GCA_031408455.1 Pseudoxanthomonas sp.
GCGACAGTCGCGGTCAACGTGGACGTGTCACAGCAGCGGCGGGCTATCAATCCGGAAATCTACGGGGTCAATTTCGGCACTGCTTCGCAGCTTGCCAACCCCGGATTCACCGTGCGGCGCTCGGGCGGCAATGCGACCACGCGCTACAACTGGCAGGTGGATGTCAGCAATCGCGGCTTCGATTTCGTCTTCCTCAATGTGTCCGAGGGAAACGGCGTTGGGCTGCCGAATAACTCCACCGCGAACCAGTTTCTCGCCGAGACTCTCGCCGCTGGCGCTGAGCCCATCCAGACCGTCGGCACGATAGGCTGGACACCACTGAACCTGCGCGCCAAGCGCTATGGCTACTCCATTGCCAAGTACGGCGCACAGCTGCAGAACGGCGGCACGTTTGACAGCGATGGCGGCAATGGCGAGTGCAATACCGCGCAGAACACGACGGGCTTTTGCGTCGACACGCCGGGCAACGGTCCGCACCAGATCGTCGGCAACGATCCCACCGATACCTCGTTCGCGAGCGACCCGACGTGGGCGCGCAACTGGGTCGCACATCTGAAAACGCGTCACGGCAGTGCCGCGAACGGCGGGGTGCGTTACTACTCGCTCGACAACGAGGTGATGCTGTGGAATTCCACCCATCGCGACGTGCATCCGCAGCCGGCGACGTATGACGAGATCTGGAACAAGACGGTCGCCTATGCGACAGCGATCAAGGCTGAGGATCCGGGTGCGAAGATTTTCGGGCCAGTGACTTGGGGCTATTGCGACCTGTTCGGATCGGCGGCGGACAATTGCCTGCTCGGGCCGGATCGCACGGCGCACGGCGGCCTGCCGTTCGTGCAGTGGTACCTGCGCCAGGTCTGCGCCCATGAGCAGGCGACCGGCCTGCGCGTGGTCGACTATCTAGACCTGCACTACTACCCACAAGGCAGCGATGTCGTCGATTTTGGCGACAACAATGTCGTGTCCGAAAACACCGCGAACTCGGCAAAGCGGCTGCGCTCGCTGAAGGAACTCTACGACCCGACGTGGATAGCAGAATCGTGGATGGGCGACCTCGGTGATTTCGACCAGTACCACTACGACAAGCCGCGGCTCATCCCGCGCGTGCGTGAGTGGATTCAGGCGGAATGCCCCGGCACCAAGCTCGCGATCACCGAATACAACTGGGGCCCGAACCAGGGCGCGAGCGGCGCGCTGGCGCAAGCCGAAGCGCTCGCGATCTTCGGACGCGAAGGCGTGGATCTGGCGACCCGCTGGGTCGCGCCGCCGCCGGGCTCGCGAGTCGAACGCGCGTTCCGCCTGTTCCTCAACTACGACGGCAACGGCAGCCGCGTCGAGGGTGACAGCGTGCGCGCGACCAGCGCCAACATCGATCTGCTGGGCGCCTACGCGGTCGAGCGCGTTGGTGAACGGTTGATGGTGGTTTTGATCAACAAGGACGTCGCCACGACCACTGCACAGCTTTCCTTCGCAGCGCCATTGAACGGTGCGTGGACCCTGTACCGTTTCGACGCAGCCTCGGACGTCACCCAAGTGGGCGCCGGCACCATCAACGGCACGACGCTGACTCTGACCAACCTGCCAGCGCGTTCCGCCAATCTGCTGGTGTTGCCAACGGGCGCACCGACGCTGGTGTTCGCGAATGGGTTTGAAGTGCCGTAGTTTCCAGTTCGACCCGCCGTCGACGCCAACTCATGTCCGACAGACTGCTGAGCTAGACTCGCGCCCCGCAGGTTGCGCCGCATGTGGCGCCATCACGCAGGGCAGGGAAGCACGCCGGCTGAACGCTTTCTGCTTGCGGCTTGAACGAGACCGCGGTGCGGCATGTCTGCCGGCCAATCAATGTCAGGAGTCATTCGATGCATATGCGTTCCTGGTCGATACTGTTCGTTCTTATGCTGGCGCGTTCTGTATGCGCCGCGCCCGATACGAGTCACGACTTGCTGGGCGCTTGGCGGCTCGACGACGGATCCATCGTGACCATTGCGCCCAGCGCGGATGACACTTGGCGCTTTCGCCAAATCAAAGATGGCAGCAGCGGACGGCTGCATCCGCATGCGGACGGTTGGCAGGCGGGACCAGGCTTCACTGATCGTGATCCAGCGGCGCTGGTGGTGCGCATGGAAGGCGATCGCCTGAGCTGGATGGCCAGCGGGACAGACGCTCGCCTCGCCGAGCGGGTGGCGGTGCAGGAGCGCGATATCGAATGGCAGGTGGAGGGTGCCACGCTGCGCGGCCGCCTGGTGCTACCGACGACACCCGGGCCGCACCCGGTTGTTGTGCTTGTACATGGGTCCGAGCGCCTTCCCGCAGTGGGCCAGTGGCACGAACCGTACATGCTCGCGGCTCACGGCATCGCTGGGTTGGTCTACGACAAGCGTGGCACAGGACTCTCGGACGGCGACTTCACAGCGAATTTCCAGCAGCTCGCAGCAGACGCGGCGGCCGGTGCCACGCGGTTGGCGGCGCTGCCTGAGATCGATCGAAACCGCATTGGTTTTGCCGGTTTCAGTCAGGGTGGATGGGTCGCCCCATTGGCGGCCAAAAAGTTCGGCGCGGCGCGCGCCGTATTGGTCGCCTATGGAATGGTCGACTCGCCACTTCACGAGGACCGTTGGCAGTGTTTGCAAGCGGTTCGATCCGACGGCGGAGGTCCAAACGACTTGGCGGAAGCGGGAAAATTTGTCGACGCCGCGCACCAGGTGCTGACCAGTGATCTGCGCGAGGGCTGGGCGGCGTTCAAGACGGAAGTACGCCGCAACCACGATAAGGCGTGGTTCCAGCAGCTTGAAGCGGACGCATGCATCGCCGCTAGCTTTGCCGCCTACCCAGCGTGGGTCGTGCGGACGTTTGCCAGACGGCGACTGCCGCCCGGCATCGATTGGCGCTACGACTCGCATACGCTGCTCGCTGACTCCTCGACGCCGATGCTATGGCTGCTCGCCTCTGATGACAGCGAAGCGGCCACCACCGACACTGTTGCTGCGGTGCAACGGCTGGCTGCAACCGGCAAGTCGTTTGAAGTCGCAGTACTCAAAGGCGCGGAGCACGGCATGTTGATGTTCGGCCAAGGCGGCCGCGAGGCAGGTCCCACTGGCTACCATCCCGAGTATTTCACGCGGGTCCTTGCCTTCTGGGAGCGCGTTTTCGCTGAGCCGGCGGTCCTATCGAAGAACCCATGACGCTCGGGCGGCTGCTGAGGAACGGCTGGATGGACCTGCTTTCGGCAGGTGCCATCCCGGTGTTGTGGTCTCTGCGCGAGCGATTCGACGGCGAAACCACGATGGCGCTGCTGTTTTGGCCAGTGGTGTTCGAGATGTTCGTTGCCGCTGCACTGGTGTTCGCAGGCATGTTCAACAGCGTTGGATCGTCCGCTGTTCGCAACAGCTCCTTTGCGCTGATCGCAGCGGGTTACCTTGGCGCAGCGTGGCTGTGCGGGGCCAACACGGAAATGCCGCAGATATGGACGATTGCAATGTGGTTGCTGTTGGCGCGCGTGATGCCGCCGGCTGGCTTGCGCGCGGGTTCTGCCGCGCACCGAAGTTGGCTGTTCACCGGCGCGGGTTACTCCGGATTGCTGTGGGGTGCGGGTTTTGTCCTGATGATCCTGCTGATGCTTGTGTTCGGCAGCGAAGCGGTGCCCGACGCACAGGGCGAACTCACCAGCACCTCACCGGCCTGGATTTACCCGCTGGTGTGGACACCCTACTTCGTTGCTGAAGCCGTGCTGCGCACTTTTCGCCAGCCTGTTCGCGAACGCGCCTGATGCCCATGACTGTGAAGTCGACGGTCAAGACATCGCCCTGCTTGCCGGAGGGGTAGTCGCTAGGCGCGTGAAGGACAGCTCCCACGGCGCTATCCGGGAACGTCTCGGCGTAGAACTTCGCGGCCTCCAATGCGGCGCCCTCATACCAGAGGCAAATCGGGTTTTTGCTGATGATTTTGGTTCCCCAAGGTCCAGGGATGTTCTGACTGATCCGGCGAGTTTCTGCAATTGATCGACTCGCGACGGAGCAGGCGAGGTCACCGTTCGCACTCAGTCCAGCCGTTCGATCCTATCCAGCGGCCCCGGCACCAGTGACGGGTTGTCCTTGATGTACTGCTCCAGGGCGTCGACGTCCATCACGCCGGTGCGGGCGTCGCGGCCTTCCCTGAACTGTGGGAAATTGTCGCCGCCGCCGGCCAGAAACGCGTTCGCGGTGACTTTATAATCGTTTTTAAGATCAATGATTTGGCCATGTAAATTCATGCTATCTATGATCACCCGTTGGCCCAGTGGGCGGCGGCCATCCCAGCGGTAGGAAAACCCATCTGACACTTGCAGCACCGAGCCGTTAGGGCTCGGCCCGCGCCATTGCTGCTCGAGTATCTCGAGAATCTGCGCACCGCTCAGGGTCAGCGTGATCAGGTTGGTCTGGAAAGGCTGGACCGAGAACAGATCCTCGTAATGCAACTCGCCATCCACCGGCCGCGCCAAGCTCGCGCGCAGCCCATACGGATTCATGAACGCCAGTTCTGCGCCGGCAATCCGGGTGCCGGCGAGATGGGCATCGGCCACCACTTGCCCGAGTGCGCTTTCACCCGCGCGGTTGCGGGCAAGTGTCAGATCAGCGCCGATTCGGCCGACCGCGCGTTTGGCCAGCGCCGCGGACAGCGCATCGTACTGTTCGATCAAGTGGGTGAGTCGCGGGTCCTTTGCCCCGTCGCTATGCACGATCACGTTGTCGGCTACGGCGTGGCTGATGTCGCTGCTTTGCGGGTCCAACAACAGGTCAATCGCGGTGACGACGGTGCCGTACTTGTCGGCGCTGGTCACCAGACGGCCGTCAATGCGGCAGTTGTATGCATGTGCAGTGTGTCCGGACACCACCACATCCACCGCCTTGTCCAACGTGGTCACGATATCGACGATGGGGCCGCTGATGCCGGGGCATTCGTTGTAGTTCCCGGTGGGCGTGCCGCCTTCGTGGATCAGCACCACGATAGCCTCGATGCCTTGCGCGCGCAGTTCGGGCACTAGCTGATTCACGGTCTCGGCTTCGTCGCGAAATTCAATGCCGACCACACTTTCGGCCATCACCAAGCCGGGCGTGCCTTCAAGCGTCAGACCGATGAAGGCCACTGGAATGCCTTCAAAGCGCTTGATCACATAGGCCGGCAGTAGCGTCTTGCCTGTTGCGGTGTTGACCGTGCTTGCAGCCAGATACTGGAAGCGCGCCCCAGTGAATGGCGCGGGGCCCTTGCACCCGTCGCGCGGATGGCAGCCACCGTGCTGAAGGCGCAGCAGCTCCTGCCAGCCCTCGTCGAATTCGTGATTGCCAACGGCGGAGAGTTCCAGTTGCATCAGACCCAGCGCGTCGACGGTGGGTTCGTCGTGGAACAACGATGACAACAGGGGCGAGGCGCCCACCAGATCACCGGCGGCGACAAAAATGTGATTTGGGTGTTTCTGCCTTAGCTCGGTCACGACCGTGGCCAGCCGTTCTGCACCACCGGCCGCCACGCGCAGCGACTCGCCGGGGCGGGCAGGATCGTGGATGCGCAAACCGCTTGCGGACGGCCTGAGGTGGCCATGAAAATCGTTGATAGCAAGCACCCGCACCTTGATGGGTGCGTTAGGCGGCAGGCTCGCGCAGCCGGCTAACAAGGCAGCGACAACCCATAGCAGGCATGGCAGTTTTGGCATGCGTGCAGTTTAGCGATGCCTGCGATGAAGGTCGCTTACAACAGAAACAGCATTTGCTTACGGCAGGCTGCCATTTCGCAGCAAGTTGGCACGGCCGGTCGGCCAAGGCAGGCAATTGGCCTGCGCACCAGATTAGACAGCGAGCGCGAATGCTCCCCATGTCGACGCCGACGCGCCCACGGGCAAGCTGGTCGCCGAGCCCGGACTCCGGTCCTCATCCGCCGACACGGTCGACATCGTCGTGCACGGCATCGGCGCGCACGGTGCTTCACCGCACCAAGGGCGCGACCCCATCGTCATGGGAGCGGAAATCGTCCTGGCACTGCAGACGATGGTCGGCCGCGACATCTCTCCGTTGGTGCCTGCCGTGGTGACCGTTGGCGCATTCAATACGGGCTTCAAGCACAACATCATTTCGGATCGCGCCCTGCTTCAGCTGACAGTCCGGGCGGATGACGAGGCCACCCGCACGGTGCTGCTCGACGGCATCCGCCGCATCGCCGCCAACGTCGGTCGCATGCACGGCATGCCGGAAGACAAGTTGCCGGAAGTCCTGGTGTCGGAGGAATCGACATCGGTGATGCTCAACGATCCCGCCCTGACTGCACGGGTTCGCTCGGCTTTCATCGCCGCCCTGGGTGCCGATGTTTTGCACGCCCCACCTCGCACCGGCATGGGCGCAGAAGACTTTGCCCATTTCATCCAGCCTGAGTTCGGCGTGCCTGGTTTCTACTTCGAGGTAGGCGGCACGCCACAACAGTCCTTCGATGCCGCCAAGGCCGGCGGCCCGCCCGTATCGGGCCATCATTCGCCCACGTTTCGGATTGATCCGGAGCCGTCAGTTCGGCTCGGCGTCCAGGCGATGACTATCGCCGTGCTGGATCTCTTGAAGCCTGCGAGTTAGGACCAGAGAACTGGCCGCAGACACAGCACTCCTCAGAACGGGGGAAGAGAGACCTCTGCAGCGCTGGCGGTTGCGCCGGCTGCGTAGGTTGGCGGTGAGCGCAGCGAATCCCAACGTCACTCGCCCGCCGAATCCGACGCAGGTCATCGCAAGGATTCGTTGGGGTGCGCTGCGCTTACCCCAACCTACGGCCCTACATGTGCCGTAGTGGGCGACGTGGAGCGAGAGGTTTGGACTCGCCGACCCTGGTTGCATCATTCGTGTGTCCGTCGCCAATCGGATGATGTAGGGTTGTTCGTAGATGGAGTGAGTGCCCGAGGAAAGTATGGCAACCAAGAAGCTGACCAACAAGGAAATCGAGCAGCGTTACATTGAAGAGGACATGCAAGTCACCCAAGAGCGCAGTGACTTCCTCCTGCCGCAGATTCTTGACTTTGTGTCCCAGAAGAAGTGGATGAATCTTCAACCCGAGTATCAGCGTCGCCAAGTGTGGGATCGCGCGAAGCAGTCGCGATTCGTTGAGTCACTGTTGATGAATCTGCCGGTTCCGCCGGTGTTTTTATATGAGCCAGAATACAACCGATATGAGGTCATGGACGGCCAGCAACGACTCTCTTCTATTGTGTCGTTCTATGAAAATCGCCTGAAGCTGACGGGTCTGGATCATTGGCCTGAACTGAACGGAAAACACTATGCCGACCTCCCGGTTAAAGTTCAGCGCGGCATAGATAGGCGAAGAATCTCAGCGGTTGTTCTGCAGTCAAAAGCCCGAGGAGCTGATGATGACCTGAGAAGAATAGTGTTTGAACGCCTAAACACCGGCGGGCAGAAGCTAAACGCCCAAGAGCTTCGAAACTGTGTTTATGCCAGCCCGTTCGCGAGCTTGCTTGTCGAACTCGCAGGGTACGCGCCGTTCAATGACCTCTTGGGAATCCCGCGGTACGATGAACACTTCATCGACGACCAAGTGAGCGATGAACTTGCTCAGAACTCGCTGTTCAAGCGAATGATCGACTGTGAGTTTGTACTTCGTTACTTCGCGTTTCGTGAGAAGAAGAACATCAAAGGTTCGGTTAAGGCGATACTCGACAGGTGCATGGAAGGCTACGGGTCACGTTCCGAGGATGAACTCGATGACTTAGGGACAGATTTTCGGTCTCGTGTCGATCTGGCAAAGGAGTTGTTCGGAGACGATGCCTTCCAATTGACTGGTCCCACTGGCGAGAAGAGCTCACTTTCGCAGCCGTATTACGATGCGATCATTGTTGCGTGTGACAGGCGATTCAGAGATCGCACTTCCCTGAAAAGGCGAAAGACTGCGCTAAAGAAGGCACTGCTACAAGCAACGTCAAAGCCTGCCACCTACGAACTAATCGTCGGCAGAGCAAACACGGCCGAGGCAATTCGCCTCAGATTGGACACCGTTGAGCGGGTTTTTGCAGGCGTTCTGTGAGCGGCGCGGCGCGGACCCGTCCAGCGCCCGCACTGGGCAACTTTGAGAGCGTTCTCGAGGCTGGCGAGAAGTGGCTGGGGTGGATCGATGAGGCAGAGC
>JANNWF010000609.1:0-3065 GCA_031408455.1 Pseudoxanthomonas sp.
CGCCCCATAACAGAGAAAACCAACAACCACTAGATGCGGCATCGATCCCGCAGGGGCGCGCTTGGCCCGAAGCCGGGATTCAGTGAGAAATAGCCACGGATGACCAGGCTGCGCGCCCACGTGATGCCTTAGTGCGCTCGCGCAGGTCCGATCCTTGCCCAAACCGGCGCCTGCGCGGCCGCAGCCTACCCGACAGACTGCCAGAAAAGGGCGTTTGAAATTCCTATACTTCCGACATCGACCATTCCGCCTGCTGAAACCAGATATCGAACCGTGTTTCGCTTTGCCCAGTGGCGGCCAGTCGATACGGCAATCCATGACGGTTCAGCACTTCTCGCACAAACAACAGGCCGATCCCCTGACCGTCTTTCTTGGTCGTAAAGAACGGCGTGAAAATTTGGCCCGCGGGCACTTCGCCGAGTCGATTTCCAGAGTCGATGACCGAAAGTCGGATGCGGCCGGCCTCCAGGGCCAGCTCCAGGTGGAGGTATCCGCTGCCGCTGCCTGTTTCCCGAATCGTTGCATCCGCGGCCTCCATGGCATTCTTGAGGATGTTCAGCAGTGCTTGCTCCATCAGGTTGCGATCCAGCAACTGCATGGGGATGGCGTCGCAACGAATCCATTCGATGCGGATGCCCAGGCCCCGACTTTGCTCGCGATACAGCGGCAGGATATCTTCGATCAATTCGCGCAAGTCCGTGGGCCGCGGTTCGGCTGCCGGCATTTTCACCACGCGTGTGAAGCGATCGATGAATTCACCGAGGCTGGCATTACGCCGTTTCACCGCCTCGATGGCGGTGCTGAAATCCACGCTGTCGGTGGCGGTGAGCTGCGGCTGGTAGAACAACAACGAGTCGAGCACGGAACCGGTCGCGGCAACCGTGTTGTTCACTTCGTGCGCCAACACCCGGACCAGTTTTTCATACGTCGCTTTCTCGGAGCTTTCCAATTCATCGGTCAACTCCTCGATCAGAAGAAACTCGCGAGCGAACCCGCGGTCGAAAAAATGGCCGCGCTGACAGCGATAGCGTCGGCCGTCGGAATCAACCAGCAATTTGCGCTCGCCGAGCGGCAGCGCGTCGAGTTGGCCGAGCAGGTCCAGACTACGGGCGCGACCGGCGGCGTCGAGGTCGTCGACAAACCTTCCCTGGCCAGAAGCCCAATCCCCCAGAAGCTTGCCTTCGGGATTGGCCAAACCCAGCAGCGACAGCGCACTGGCGTTGATCAGACTGACGCGACCGTCGAAGTCGAAAGCAACCACAGCGCTCGGCGTGGCCTCGAGCAGACGATCCAGAAACCCGCGTTGCTCGCCAAGCTTCAGCCGCTCCTGATACAGCGCGTCGAGCATGCCGTTGAACAGATCGACGATGCTGGAAAGTTCATCGTTCGTGGGTTGTTGGAGTCGCGCGGCGTAGTTCTTGTCGTGCAGCAACTCCTGAAAGCGCCGCGCATAATCGAGCGGCTGCAGCGCGCGGTCGAGCAGCACGATGCCGAGCGCCAGGCTCGCCAACAGGAATACCTCCACGGCCACGACAATGATCGGCTGCTGTCGAATCAACAGCAGCGTCAGTGCGAAGAACACGAGGTGCAGGCCGATCAAATACGCCGTCAGGCGACGGCGCAAACTCATGACGCGTCCTCACTGTCGGCGGCCAGCCCGTATTTCTCGAGTCGCCGATAAACCGCGGCACGACTCAGTCCCAACGTCCTCGCCACGCGAGAGATATTGCCCTGGTGTTGCTCCAGCACCTTCTCGATCATGTGGCGTTCGATTTGTTCGAGGGTCATTCCGTCGACGCTGCGGTTGCCAAGCCGCGCGTTGTCGCTCTCGTTGCGCGAGGCGTCGATGAAATCTGCTGCGTCGAGGACGCGCTTGTTGACCAGCAACAAGGTGCGTTCCAGCACCTGCTTCAATTGCCGGATATTGCCCGGCCACGGTTGTGAGAACAGCCACTCCAGCGCGCTGGATGACAGCGACACATTGCCAAGACCGTATTCGGCGGCCAGCGTCGCTACCAGTTGCCTGGCGATCAGCGGGATATCGCTGCGACGCTCGCGCAGAGCTGGTAGGCGAATGGTGATCAGATTCAAACGGTAGTAAAGATCCTCGCGAAATTCCCCGGCCGCAACGAGTTCCGCCAGTTCGCGGTTGGTCGCCGAAACGACGCGGACATCGGCCTTCTCCGACGCGCTGGCACCGACCGGCCGGTAACTCTGGTCCTGCAAGACGCGCAGCAGCTTCACCTGGTCGGCGCGGTTCAATTCCCCGATCTCGTCCAGGAACAGCGTGCTGCCATGGGCGCTGGCGATATGGCCTTTGCGGTCGCCCTTGGCGTCGGTGAACGCGCCTTTGACGTGGCCGAACATTTCGCTTTCGAACAACGAGGAAGTGATCGCGCCCATATTTATCTTGACCGCAGGCTTGCCGGTGCGCGGACTGTTGCGATGGATCGCATCGGCGATCAGTTCCTTGCCCGTGCCGCTCTCGCCGAGGATCAGCACCGGCGCGCGGGTGCCGGCCACGCGACCCACGGTCGACAACACCTTCAACAATTCCGGATGCTCACCGATGATGCCGGTGAAATCGAACGCTTCGTCCAGCGTCTCGCGATCGAGTCGACCTGCAGAGCGCGGAAGCGCTAGTTCTAGCGTGCTCCGGATCAGCTCTATGAGTTGTGTGTTGTGCCAGGGCTTGGTGAAGAAATCGGCCGCGCCGGCCTTGACCCCTTTGACGGCCAAGGCGATCGAGCCCCAGGCCGTCATCAACAGCACCGGCAAGGCGGGATGCCGCTCCTTGATTGCTATCAGCAATGCCAGACCTTCTTCGCCACTGGTCTGGGGCGAAAAATTCATGTCCTGCAGCACCAGGTCGACCGGCTGGGTGGCGAGCATCGGCAGCACCTGCTTCGGCTCGTCACATGTCAGCACCTCGAAGCCCGACTGCTTCAGCAGCAGGGCCAGCGAGACTTGTACCGAGGCGTCATCATCGACGATCAGCACACGTTGTTTGGGGGACACGTCCATCAGTTGGTTGATGCGCTTCGCCTGGGGCCGATTTGAGTACT
>JANNWF010000610.1:0-4609 GCA_031408455.1 Pseudoxanthomonas sp.
AATGCGGCGATAAGTGTGAGCAATGTTTTCATGGTGCCTCCTTTTTAAAATTATCTAAGGTTTTTATGAGTGAAGATTTCTGCATAGTGTATATCACCACCCCCAACAAAGAAGAAGCGATTTCCATTAGCCGCGCATTGCTGCATGACAGGCTGGTTGCTTGCGCCAATATCTTTGGTCTTGAATTGGCGCTCCAACTCGGCCGGATCAATCAACACCGCCAGCGGGCTGCTTTGCTCTTCCAAGGCTTGCTTGCGGACGGTGACCTGTTCCAGATCAGGATCGAAGATCCAGACGTGGTCGCCGTCGGCGACGATCAGCTGCGGGAAGGGAGTTTCGTATTGCCAGCGGAATAGGCGCGGCAATGACAGTGCGATGCGTCCTTGCGACTGTTCGCGTTGGGTGCCCCGATCGTCGAACACGGTTTGCTCGAAGGCGCCTTCCAAGCCTTTCAGGTCTTTGCTGAAGCGGTTGAGTGCTTCGACGGAGGATGCATTGGCCGTTCCGAAACCGAGAATCACCGGCACCAACAAAGTAAGCGTCCAACCGCGAATCGACATGACAGAACCCTAGATGAAAAACCGCCGCGAGTTTGCAGGTTGAGCGCTGAACGGCCAGTGCATTCTTCAGCCGGATAAGCGCCAAGCCTCGGCTATTAAGCCCCTCTCCCCTCGGGGTGAGTAGGTGAGCTTGCGGACCAATGGTCCGCTCGCCTGCGAACGCCCCAGCGCCATGCGCTGGGGCCGGGGTGTGGGTTGGGGTGAGGGTTCAGGATTGGTCGGATCTCAACGCCTGTCCCGAACCCTCATCCGGCGCTGCGCGCCACCCTCAGTCGCTAGTCGCGACTTCGATCCCGGTGGGAGAAGGGACCTTGATCTAGTTTTGCTCCTCACCGCGAAGGCGGTGGCGGCGCGATGACCTTGCGATCGCCGTTGTGCTCGGGTCCGGTGACGATGCCAGCCGCTTCCATCGCCTCAATCAATCTAGCGGCACGGTTGTAGCCGATCTTCAGCCGTCGCTGCACACCCGAGATCGAAGCGCGGCGCGACTCGGTAACGATAGCCACGGCTTGGTCGTAAAGCACGTCGGATTCGTCGCCACCACCGCCCGGCTCGGGCAGACCACCAGCACCGATCACCTGCCCGTCCGCCAGCATCTGTACTTCTTCCAGCACGCCATCGAAATACTGCGGCCCGCCACTGGCTTGGCGCAGGTGTTGGACCACGCGATGCACTTCTTCGTCGCTGACAAACGCGCCGTGCACGCGCTCGGGCATGGCGGTGCCGGGCGGCATGTAGAGCATGTCGCCGTGGCCGAGCAGCGTCTCTGCGCCGGACTGATCAAGAATCGTGCGCGAGTCGATCTTGGAGCTCACCTGAAAGGCGATACGGGTCGGGATATTGGCCTTGATGAGGCCAGTGATGACATCCACCGAAGGCCGCTGCGTGGCGAGGATCAAGTGAATACCGGCGGCGCGTGCCTTCTGCGCCAAACGGGCGATGAGTTCTTCGACCTTCTTGCCGACGATCATCATCATGTCGGCGAACTCGTCGATGATGACGACGAGATAGGGCAAGGCTTCCAGCTCGCGCGGCGCCTCATTGAGTGCTGGATTGGGCACGAATAGCGGATCGAGCAAGGGATGACCGGCATCAGCCGCGTCTTTCACTTTGCGATTAAAGCCGGCCAGATTGCGCACCCCGACCATCGACAACAGCTTGTAGCGACGCTCCATTTCGGCGACGCACCAACGCAGGCCGTTGGCGGCTTCCTTCATATCGGTAACGACCGGTGCCAGCAAATGCGGGATGCCTTCGTACACCGACAATTCGAGCATCTTCGGGTCGATCATCAGCATGCGCACTTCGTCCGCGGTGGCTTTGTACAGCAAAGACAACACCATCGCATTTAAGGCGACCGACTTGCCCGAGCCAGTGGTACCAGCCACCAACAAATGCGGCATGCGGCCCAGATCAACCACGGTGGGTCGGCCGCCAATGTCTTTGCCCAGCGCCAGCGCCAGAGGACTGGCGACCTTGTCGTATTCCTTGGAGCGCAGAATTTCCGACAGGAAGATCATTTCCCGATTGGCGTTGGGAATCTCCATGCCGATGACCGACTTGCCCGGAATCACATCGACCACGCGCACCGATTTCACGCTCAAGCCACGCGCGATATCTTTGTCCAACGAGGATATTTGACTGCCCTTGATGCCGGCGGCGGGCTCCATCTCAAAGCGGGTGATGACTGGGCCTGGATAGACACCGACCACTTGCGCCTCAATCCGGAAATCTTTGAGTTTGAATTCGATCTGTCGTGACAGCGTCGCCAAGGCTTCCTCTGAGTAACCTTTCGGCTGTGCCTTGGGCTCGTCCAGCAATGAAAGCGGCGGTAGCGAGCTGGATGTCGACACGCCTTGGAACAGCGGAATCTGTTGCTCGCGGTGCGCGCGCTCACTGCGCTCAGGCGGTGGCAGTTGTGGCTCGATGCGCACCGGTTCACGTTTGGCACGCTTGACGGTTTCTTCGCGACGGCCCTCCTCGCGCTCGGCGCGCACCACGCGCGCGCTACGCCACTCCTCGGCCTTGTGCTGGCTGCGGCCCAGCATTCCGCCCAGCGACAGCAAGCCCGCGCCGATACGGTCCATCAGCGCAAACCACGATAGCCCCGTCGCCAGCGTGATCGACACCATCATCAGCACGAACAAAAACAAACTCGCACCCATGTAACCGAAGGCGCGACTTAAGGTGCCGCCGATCCACTGCCCCAGCAAGCCGCCCGATTGCGCCGGCAACCCGGCACTCCAATCACTCAACTGCAAGGCGCACAAGCCCGCAGCGGCGATGACAAAGCCCACGCAACCGAGCAAGCGCAGCGCCGGCGTCAGCGCGCCATCGGCATTCACCGCCCGACCGCGCAACGACACCCACGCCATCAAGCCGCCCATCAGCGGCACCGCATAGGCCGCCAGCCCGCAAAACGCCAACAACAAGTCGGCGAACCACGCGCCAAACAAACCGCCGAAGTTGCTGACGCCGCCAGTGACGCTACCCGAATGCGACCAACTGGGATCGTTGGCGCTGTAGCTCAGCAGGCAGGCCAGCAGATAAATCAGCACCGGCACCAGCAGCAGCACCAAACTCTCCCACCACATGCGGCGACTCGCCGTGGGTGCCGTTACTTTGCGTACATCCATTTGGACCAATTGCGATTGCCTAATCAGGATTGACTTCATGAAGCCGCGTTTAGTGGCTGATTATATGGGGTTATCGTAGTGCGCACTTTTTCTGCTTTGAAGGCGCTTGGCGACAGAGGCATGCTTGTCACTGGCGCTGGCCTTGAATCAGTCTTGTAGACCCCGCATTCTGACGAGCCTCGAACCTTCGCAACTCGCGACCCGCACTTTCCTTCTCCCTCCGGGAGAAGGTGGCGCGCAGCGCCGGATGAGGGTAGGAGCTAGTCACAAAGCCCATCAGGATTCCCGAGCCCTCACCCCAACCCCTCTCCCGAGGGGAGAGGGGCTCAAGCTGCGCAGCCCGAATTCATCCGACCACTTTTGCCTAACTACTTACTTCAAACCAAGCCATCCATGAGCACGACCAAACACTGTCACCTGTTGATCCTCGGGTCCGGCCCGGCCGGTTATGCCGCCGCCGTGTACGCCGCGCGCGCCAATCTGAAGCCCGTGTTGGTCACTGGCATGCAGCAAGGTGGCCAGTTGATGACGACCACCGAAGTGGACAACTGGCCCGGCGATGCGCATGGCCTGATGGGGCCGGATCTGATGGCGCGCATGCAGGCGCACGCCGAACGCTTCGAGACCGAAATCATCTTCGATCACATCAACGAAGTGGACTTCTCCAAGCGGCCGTTCAAGCTGAAAGGCGACAGCGGCGAATACAGCGCCGACGCGTTGATCATCGCCACCGGCGCGACCGCCAAGTATCTCGGGATCGAATCCGAACAGCGCTTCATGGGCAAGGGTGTGTCGGCCTGCGCCACTTGCGACGGCTTCTTCTTTCGCGATCAAGAGGTCGCCGTGATCGGCGGCGGTAACACGGCAGTCGAAGAGGCGCTGTACCTGGCCAACATTGCCAAAAAGGTCACACTGGTGCATCGCCGCGACCGTTTACGCGCGGAAAAAATCATGCAGGACAAGCTGTTCGCGAAGGTCGAGAGCGGCAAGATTGACCTCATTTGGGAGCATGCGGTCGACGAAGTGCTGGGCGATGAGACTGGCGTCACCGGCATGCGCGTGCGTTCACTCAAAGACGACAGCACCCGCGAAATTCCCTTGCAGGGTTTTTTCGTCGCCATCGGCCACACGCCCAACACCAGCCTGTTCGAGGGACAGTTGGAGATGAAAAACGGCTATATCCGCATTCGTTCTGGCATCGATGGCGATGCCACCGCGACATCGGTGCCGGGCGTATTTGCTGCCGGCGATGTGGCCGATCAGATTTACCGACAGGCGGTCACTTCGGCTGGTTTCGGATGCATGGCAGCGCTGGATGCGGAGCGCTTTTTGGACGTGCAGGGCGGTCGCTGATCTGAAGACTCCCACGAACCCTTCTCCCTCCGGGAGAAGGTGGCGCGAAGCGCCGGATGA
>JANNWF010000611.1:0-12347 GCA_031408455.1 Pseudoxanthomonas sp.
GGTCGGCGCGGTGGGCGCGCTGGCCAAGCGCTTCGCTGGCCTGCCGATGGCCGTGGTCGGTTATTCATTAGGCGGCAATTTCGCCTTGCGCATTGCCCTGCGCGCGCCAGCTGCCGGCATCGCTTTGTGTCATGCGGTGGCTGTGTGCCCGGTGATCAGCCCGGCGGCGGGTCTTGCCTCGATCGAAACCGCGCCGTGGTTTTACGAGGCTTACTTCCTGAAAAAATGGCGCGGCTCGCTACGTCGCAAGGCCGTTCTTTTTCCCAAGCAATATCGGCGCGAAGATTGGGAACAAGGGCAAAACCTGCGCGGCCTGACCCAGCAGCTGGTTGAACAGCACACCGACTTCGGCACGCTGGAGCGCTACCTCGACGGCTATTCGTTAGCCGGTGATCGTCTCCTGGCGATGCAAGTGCCCAGTAGCATCTTGACCGCCGCTGACGATCCGATCATCCCAGTCGAAGACTTCCGCCGCCTGACTCTGTCGCCAGCCGTGCGACTGGAAATCGCCGAGCACGGCGGCCACTGCGGATTTTTGCGTGGTTTGAATGGCCGCACCTACGCCGAAGACTTTATTGCGGCGGCGTTGCGCGGCGCGGTGGGATAGCGCTGCAATTCGCAGCAGGAGGGCCGCGCTCCCGCGCGGCTACTTTGACTGATTCAAGGCCGATGGCATTCGCTTAACAGCGCAACTCACGCTAACCAAGCGGCGCGAGTCAGTTGCAATCGACGTACCTACTTGCCACGCCGCTGCGCTTTCTTGTCCTTGCCCTTGCGCGACGCGCTCGGGGGTGGCGCGAAGGCTTCCAAAATGGCCGTGAACATATCGACGTCGGAGTCATCGGGTTCGTCGAGGTCCGAGTCTGCGAGGCTGTCCAGAAAGGCGCGGCGTTGCGCGGGTGAATTGATGCTGCGCAGGTCCTGTTGAAGTGTGGCCAGCACTGCTTTGGCGTCCCTGACCTGACGCTTGATGGAGCGCTCGATCCAGCAGTTCGTCGATCAGGGTGGCGATCACGCTTTCCAGATTATCGCGATCCCGGCGACTCAAGCGTGCACCCCGTTCTTTGGCATCCAGCCACTGGTCGATGCCCAGCGCCAATTGCCATTGCGCCTCGCGCAGTCGCTTGTGGACGGGTTGCATTGACTCCAACAGGCGTTGCCGAAACTGCGCCAAGCGTTGCTCGGCGTCGAGTAGCCGTTCCCGCTCGTGTTGGATTTTCTTGGTGAGATGAGTGAACTCGCGTTGATTGCGGCTTATGGTTGGCTTGGGCTTGCGAGTGTCGACCAATCTGGCGCTGTCGGTGTTGGCGAACAGGTCAGTCTGAGTGGCGGGCTGGGTCATCGCGGATGGAATGGCTCACGGCCAAGGCAGCGGGTTGATGGGATTGCTCTGCTCTGCATTGTGCAGCGGGCAGATCAGCGAAGTCAGCGCGAATCAGGGCGTGGCTGAATGGTGACCGTCGCCGCGCTGACTAAAAGCCTAACCACAAGTCTGGGTGCGTCAACTGCCGCCAAGACAGCTCGTTATTGCAGCCAGAGATAGCCCATCACGCGCTATCCAAAAGCGAGGAATCGAAACATGAAAATCCGAACTCAAGGTGCTTGGCTGCTTGGCTTGGTATTGGGCGTGCTGGCCGCAGATGATGCGCTGGCAAGGCATGACCGCGACCACAACCCACCAGGGCCACGCGGCGGCTCGGGTACTAATTGGGAGAATCCGCGCGGCTGGCGTGGTGGCCCGGGCGCGTCGCCTGATCATCGGTTTTGGCACCACGATGGCAAGCGGCTGCGCTTTGAGCAGGTCGAGCATGGCTACTACTTCCACGCCGATCACGGCTATTGGCATCCGCAATATGGGCTGTGGAATGCGGCCACGCGCTGCTGGTTGGACATCGACACCAATCCGCCGGGGCGGCGCGGTGGCGGTGGCACCAACTGGGAAAATCCGCCGGGCTGGGTGGGTGGTCCGGGCGCATCGCCTGATCGTTACGGCCGTTGCCGGTGAGCGCAGGCGAAACAATCTAGAGCCCAAAGGATAAACACCGGGTCTACAAGAGCGAGCAGACGCCACTCCAAAGCCGTTCGCCACCGCTCTTGTAGAGCGGAGCTTGCTCCGCTGCTCTTGCTTGGGATGGCCGGTAGCAGCGAAAAGGCCGGGGAGCATTCACCTCACGCCCCCGCCGGCAACCCCAGCAACAACGCAGCGCCCAGGCCAATCCGATACCACGCGAATCCTGTAAACCGGTGCGTCTTGATATAGCCAAGCAGCCAGCGCACCGCGGCAAATCCGGCTACGGTCGCGGCGACAAAGGCCGCGGCTAGTTCGCTCCACGCTTCGCCGCCTTGGCCGCCATCGCGAATCAAGGCGTAGCTGGTGGCGGCGAACATGGTGGGGATGCCGAGCAGAAAGGCGAACTCGGTGGCCGCAGCGCGGTTGGAGGCACCGGCCAGCATGGCCACAAAAATCGCGGCGGCTGAGCGCGAGGTGCCGGGAAACACGCCGGCCACCACTTGCGCCACGCCGACCAATATCGCCACCGTCCACGTGATTCGCGTCGAATCCGCGCGGCCGGCGGTGAGTTTTTCGGCGAGCAAGATTAGTACCCCGCCGATCAACAAGGCCCAAGCAATCGGGGTGACGGTTTCCGGCAAGCGGATGCCGGCTTTGCTGACCGCCAAGCCGAAGACAGCGGTGATAGCGAAGGCCACGATCAGCTTGAGGACGTAGTCGCGCTGTTCGGTGTCGTTGAAAAACCGACTTGCGAGAGTCCACACACGTTGCCGATAGACCAGCGTAACGGCGACGATGGCACCGGCTTGAATGCTGATATTGAACAGGTCAGAGCGCGGCCCCAACCAATGCTCGGCGATCAACAAGTGACCGGTGCTAGAGATCGGCAGAAACTCGGTCAGACCTTCGATCAGGCCGAGCAGGAGGGCGGAAAGCAGGCTGTCCATGCGGCTTGTGGTTCCAGTGTCGGTATCGGCTTCAGATCCAGTCTCAGTCAGTTCCAGAACTGCCGCTTTCGCCAGCTGCAAATTGACGCCAGGCCCTTCGCCACTTCCTTAGTGTTCGTCATCCCCGCGAACGCCGGGATCCAGCTCGTCGCGGTATCCAGCAAGTAAAAAAGCTGGATTCTGGCGTTCGCCGGAATGACGAGCGATTTGGGGCTCGGCTGCACAACAGTGCCATAAGCTGACCTTGAGTCCCGCAAGAATACGCCAGCGCTGCGGCCGTGCTGCACCGCCGCAATTTAAGGCACACTCGCGAGCCCGCCCAATCTCCTAGACGCGCCGCCGTGTCCAAGCCCACCACCATCGCCCACAAGTTCGGCGGCTCAAGCCTCGCCGACGCCGCCCGCATCGCTCACGTCGCGGATCTGCTCATCGCCCGCGATGACGGCATTCAAGTGACTGTTGTATCGGCGATGCAGGGCATGACCGATGCGTTGATCGGCTTGGCGCGCACCGCCAGTCGTGATGCCGATGCGGCCAATCTCGAGCAGCACCTGGTGGTGACCAAGCACCGCAAAACCGCGCTGGCCTTGCTTGGTGACGGCGCGGCGGCGGCTTTACTGCCGTTGGAGCGCGATTGGGACGATCTCGGAGCCTTGCTGCGTGCGGTGCGCTTGCTTGGTCATCCGGCGGCTGACCTGCTCGATTACGTACAAGGCTTGGGCGAAGTGTGGTCGGCGCAATTGCTGGCAGCCTTGCTGCGCGCCCGTGGCGAAGAGGCGATCTGGTTGGATGCGCGCGAAGTATTGGTGGTCGCGCACAACAGTCTGGGCGCGGTGGTGGACTGGGAAATCAGCGCCCGCAATCTGGCCGCTTGGCGCGCGCTGCATCCACAACGGCGCGTCATCGTCACCGGGTTTGTCGCACGCACCGCGGACGGTCGGCCGACCACGCTGGGTCGCAATGGCAGTGACTATTCCGGCGCGATTTTCGCGCGCTTGTTTGCCGCCGCCGAGTTGCACATCTGGACCGATGTCGACGGTGTGCTTAGCGCCGATCCGCGACTGGTGCCCGACGCGGTGCTGCTGCCGCGCATGAGCTATGACGAAGCCTTCGAGTTGGCTTACTTCGGTGCCAAAGTCGTGCATCCCGGCACCATGAGCCCGCTGCTGGCCGCTGGCATTCCAGTGTGGGTGCGCAATACCTTCAAGCCGGATTTACCGGGCACTCGCATTGGCCCTGAACACGATGCCGAGTCGCGCCCCGTCAAGGGTTTGACGATTGCTGCTGACATGGCCTTGGTGGAAGTCGAAGGCACCGGCATGATCGGCGTGCCCGGCACCGCCGAGCGCGTGTTTGGTGCGCTGCGCGAGGCGGATATTTCAGTCGTGATGATTGCGCAGGCAAGCTCGGAGCATTCGATCTGTTGCGCGGTGCGCGGCGCGGATGCCGAGCGCGCGGTGCGCGTACTGCGCGCCGTGTTCGCGCGTGAATTGGCCTCCGGCATGTTGCAGGCGATCGATGCCGAAGGCGATATCGCGGTGCTGGCGGCGGTCGGCGACGGCATGGCCGGACATCCGGGCGTGGCCGCGCAGTTGTTCACCGGATTGGCACGCGCTGAAGTCAACGTGCGCGCGATTGCGCAAGGCGGCAGCGAGCGCAATATCTCGGTCGCCATCAACGCGGTCGACGCGACCCGCGCCTTGCGGGCGGTGCATGCGGGCTTCTGGCTGTCGCCGCAAACACTGTCGATTGGATTGATTGGGCCGGGCCAAGTCGGTGCCGTGCTGCTCGATCAATTGGCCGCGGCGGCAGACCGTCTGCGCGAAGATTCCCAGCTCGATCTGCGCCTACGCGGGATCGCCGGTTCCACGCGCATGAGCATTGCCGAGCGGCGCATGGATTGGCCGCATTGGCGCAGCGAGTTTGTCGAAGCCGGCATGCCGCTGGATCTGGACGCGTTCGCGCAACACATCCGCGCGCCGCACCTGCCGCACGCGATGATCATCGACTGCAGCGCCAGTGCGGCGGTCGCCGCGCATTACGCCGACTGGTTGGCTGCCGGCATCCATATCGTCACGCCCAACAAGCAGGCCGGCAGCGCGCCCTTGACGCAGTACGACGCCACGCGAGCCGCCGCCAAGCGCGGCCATTGGCGCTATGAGGCGACCGTGGGCGCGGGTCTGCCGGTGATCTCGACCTTGCGTGATTTGCTGGATACAGGCGACGAACTGATTGCCGTTGAGGGCATTTTTTCCGGCACCTTGAGTTACCTGTTCAACAATTTCGACGGCATCAAACCGTTCTCAGAATTGGTGCTGGAAGCACGCGCCGCCGGCTACACCGAGCCCGATCCACGCGACGATTTATCCGGCATCGATGTGGCCCGTAAACTGGTGATCCTGGCCCGCGAAGCAGGTCGCCGGATCGAACTTGGCGATGTCGCGCTGGAAGGCTTGGTGCCGCCAGCCTTGGCCAGTTTGAGCCGCGAGCAGTTTCTCGCTCGTGCCAGCGAACTCGACGCGCCCCTCGCTGAGCGCATCAATGCCGCGCGCAGTCGCGGGCGCGTGCTGCGCTTCGTGGCGCGCTTGGACGCCAACGGTGCCAGCGTCGGCTTGGTCGAGCTGCCGCCCGATCACGCCTTCGCGCACCTGCGCCCGACTGACAACGTCGTGCAGTTCACCACCGCGCGCTATCGCAATAATCCGCTGGTGGTGCAGGGGCCGGGTGCCGGGCCGGACGTCACTGCGGCCGGTGTGTTCGCTGACTTGTTGCGCGTCGCTGCGGCTTTGGGTGCGCGTCTGTGACCCAAGCAGTTCGCCAGACGGCGCGCGCTTTCGCGCCGGCCAGCGTCGGTAATGTTGGGGTCGGTTTCGACATACTCGGGCACGCCTTGAACGGCGTCGGTGATCGCGTCACGGTACGCGCCATCGACGAGCCGGTCGTGCGCATCCTCGCCATTCGAACCAGCGAGCGCGAGTTACCGATGGTGGCCGCTGACAACACGGCCGGCGCGGCCTTGATCGCCCTGCGCGCCAAGCACGCGATTGCCTGCGGCTTTGAGATCGAGATCGACAAAGGCATCCCGTTTGGCTCGGGCATGGGTGGTTCGGCGGCGTCAGCGGTCGCGGCGCTGGTCGCCGCAAACGCGTTGTTTGCTGAACCATTCGCGCTGGATGATTTGTACGACGCGGCGCTGGATGGCGAAGCCGTGGCCAGCGGCAGTCGCCACGGTGACAACGTTGCGCCAATGTTGCTGGGTGGCTTGGTCTTGGCCGCGCCAAACGTCGCGCCAATTCGATTGAGTGTGCCGAGCGAGCTGCACTGCGCCTTGGTGCACCCACACTGCGTGCTGGAAACCCGACGCGCGCGTGCGGCTCTGGTCGGCACCTATCAATTGTCAGAATTTGTCGAACAAAGCGCGCATCTCGCGCTGCTCTTGACCGGTTGTCAGCGCGCCGATCCGGTCTTGATTGCGGCCGGTCTGAATGATGTGTTGATCGAGCCAAGACGGGCCGGATTGGTGCCTGGCTTCGCTCAGGTCAAGTCTGCCGCCTTGGCCGCTGGTGCGCTGGGTGCAAGCATTTCCGGTGCCGGCCCCAGCGTGTTTGCCTGGTGCTGGGGCAGTGCTTCGGCGCAAGCCGTGGCTGCTGCGATGCAGCAAGCCTTTGCCAGCGTCGGGCTGTTAAGCGATGCTCACGTCGGCCCTGTCGATGCGCCAGCAGCGGAGGTGATTGCATGATGTACGTCAGCACCCGTGGCGGTGGCGAACCGATATCGTTATCGGAAGCGCTGGCCCGTGGGCTAGCACCGGATGGCGGCCTGTACGTGCCCGAGAATTTCCCTGGGCCGCACGTCAATCTGCCACCGCCGCGCTCACTGCCAGACATCGGTAACTGGTTGCTCAAGCCATTCTTTGCAGACGATCCGCTGGAAGGCGATCTGGCCTCAATCTGCGACGAAGCGTTGTATTTGCCGGCACCCGTGGTTGAGACCAACGACCCCAACACCTATCTGCTGGAACTGTTTCACGGCCCCACCGCCGCCTTCAAAGACTTTGGCGCAAGATTTCTCGCATCAAGCTTGGCCGCGCCACGGATGTTCGATGAGCCACCACTGACCATTCTGGTCGCCACCTCCGGCGATACCGGCGGCGCGGTCGCGGCGGCCTTTCATTTGCGGCCGACGTTTCGGGTCGTTGTGTTGTATCCCGACGGCCGTGTCTCGCCGCGGCAGGCGCACCAGCTGGGAGCCTTTGGGGACAACGTGCACACCCTTCGCGTCGCTGGCAGTTTCGATGATTGCCAAGCACTGGTGAAACTGGCTTTCGCTGATGCGGAGCTGCGTCGTGAAGTACCGCTGTCATCGGCCAATTCAATCAGTCTTGGCCGCTTGCTGCCACAGATGACCTATTACGCCGCCGGCGCGCTGCGCTGGCATTCGATCCATGGCACCCGCGCCAATTTCGTCATTCCGACCAGCAACCTCGGCAACGCGATGGCCTGCGTCTGGACACGCGCGCTGGGTCTGCCCATCGGCGACATCGTCATGGCCACCAACAGCAACCGTTCGGTGCCGGATTTCCTCGCCACCGGCGACTATCGCCCACGCATGGCCATCAGCACACTGGCCAATGCGATGGACGTCGGCGCCCCCAGCAATCTGGAACGCCTGCGCCACTTCATCCCGGATTTCGAGCGCTTGCAGCGCGCGTTGAGTGCCGAAGTGGTGCATGACGCCGAGATCAGCCGCGTCTTGCGCGAGTGCGAATCGCGCTACGGCCACGTGGTGTGTCCGCACACTGCCACTGCGTTAGCGGTGATCGAACGCCGCCGCGCGACGGGCGACCGTCGCCCCTGGATCGCCGTCGCCACCGCCCACCCGGCGAAATTCGAAGGCGTGGTTGAGCCATTGATTGGCCACACCGTTGAGGTGCCAGACAGTCTCGCCGAGATTTTGGCGCGACCCGCCAGCGCCACACCCATGGCAGCGGACTACGATGCGCTGGCAGCTTTTTTGCGGGGCTTGCCGGCACCGTAGGGTTGGTCATTTCGGCGTAGGCCGGAATCCTCCCGCCAAACCGTCATTCCGGCGAACGCCGGAATCCACTTTCTCGCGCATCACTGGCAGAGTTTTGCTTCGAGGTGGACAAAATGCCTCACCGCCAGCCGGCTGCCAGCGGCCTAATCAACCCGCCTACGCACCCAGCAAAACACCCACCCACCCACCGCCCCACTCGCCACCAGCAAGCTCATACCCAAGCCACTACGTGCCGCTGCCACGGCGGTCAGACCGAGACTCGCGCGCATTGCCAGTAGCGCGGTCAGGATGGCGGCGGCACCGGCGAGCACGAACCAGAACAAGCGCAGGCGGGGTTGCCAGCGGCTCAAGCCGGCGGCGACGGGAAACGCGATCAGGAAACCGCCCGCGACTATCGCCGCCCAGGTCGGCGCAAAGCCCAGCAAATCAGCCAGCGCGGTCTGCCAACGAGTGCTCGCAGAAATCGTTAAGCCCAGCGCTGCCAAAGCATTCAAGTTGAGCTGGCTTTGCACGATCGAGCCCAGCGTCGCAGTCAAGGCTATCGCCGCGAGCAAGGCCACGAGTCCGTTGAGAAATCCGCTGCGAGAAATAGTCATTGCCTATCCTGCCGCAGCGGTGACGACTCGCGCCAGCGTCGCAAATTGTGTAACGGGTGCGTCAACACGCTTTCGTTTCAGCGCGGTGAACGGTAAGGTCTCGATGCATGGCCACTCCGCTCGCCTTCGACAGTCATGACGCCGCCGTCGACTATGTGTTCGCGCGTATCGGCAACGCCCTCGTGCTGGCCGCGCCGCTGGGCTTGGGCAAGCCGCATCGGCTGTTGAATGCGCTGTATCGCCGCGTCGCCGCTGAGCCAACGCGCTCACTGTGCGTCTCCACTGCGCTGAGTTTGACGCCGCCGGCGTTGGGCGCAGGACTGGAGCGGCGTTTCTTGCAGCCATTTGTTGAACGCCACTTCGGTGCTGATTTCGAGCCGTTGGACTGGACCCTCGCGCAACGCCGCAATGCCTTGCCAACCAACATTCGGGTCGAAGAGTTCTACCTGCAATCGGGTGCGCTGTTGCGCTCGGATCAAGCGCAACGCAGCTACACCAGCATCAACTACACCCACGTGGCGCGGGCCATGGCCAGTCGCGGCGTGAATCTCATCGTTCAGCGGGTGGCGCAGGATGCCGCCAGCGGCGAGTTTTCGCTGAGCTGCAATCCCGACGTCACCCTCGACTTGCTGGACGAGATGGTGCGCCGCGGCATGCCGCGGCCCTTGCTGGTGGCGGAGGTGCACCCCGACCTGCCCTTCATGGGCGGCGATGCGGTGGTTGATGCGCAGCTGTTCGATGTCGTTGTTTGCTTGCCGAGCAAGCCAGAGCCACTGTTTGCGCTGCCACGACAACCGGTGAGCGATGCCGAGTTCGCGATCGGCTTGTATGCCAGCACGCTGGTTCGCGACGGCGGTACTTTGCAGATCGGCATTGGCGCACTCTCCGACGCGCTTTCCCATGCGCTGCGCTTGCGGCATTGCCGCAACCAAGAATACCGCGGGCTCATTGAAGTGGTTGCGCCACAGTTGCACCAGTCGGCCTTGCACTGCGCCTGGGGCGGGCTTGGCGAGTTCAGCGACGGCCTGTTTGGGGCCAGCGAAATGATCACCGACGGATTCATGCATCTGGTCCAATGTGGCGTCATCAAGCGTCGCGTGTTGGCTGATGTGGCGGTGATGAAGCGTCTATTCGATGGCAGCGCAACCGACAGTGATCGTGCGCGAGTCGAGCGCGATGGGCAGTACCTACACGCCGCATTTTTTCTCGGCTCGCCCGATTTTTATCGCTGGCTGCGCGAGCTGCCGCGTGCCGGCCGGGCCGCCATCGGCATGACCCGGGTGTCGAACATCAACCAGCTCTACGGCGGCCGCGAAACCATCGACCGCCTGCAACGTCGGGATGCGCGTTTCTTCAACACCTGCATGATGACCACCTTGCTCGGCGCTGCCGTGTCTGACGGCTTGGAAGACGGCCGTGTGGTCTCCGGCGTCGGCGGTCAATACAACTTTGTGGCGATGGCGCACGCGCTGGAAGAGGGCCGCTCGGTGCTGATGTTTCGCGCCAGTCGCGAGGCAGCCGGCCGCAGCAGCTCCAGCGTGTTGTGGAACTACGGCCACATCACCATTCCGCGCCACCTGCGCGACATCGTGATCAGCGAATACGGCATCGCTGACTTGCGCGATAAATCCGACGAAGATTGCGTGCAGGCGATGCTTTCGATCAGCGATGCGCGCTTTGTCGATGCGCTGGCCAACACCGCCAAACGTGCGGGCAAGTTGGCGGCAGATTTTCAGATTCCCGAGGCCTGGCGCGAGCACACCCCCGACCGCTTGATGAGCCGACTGCGCCCATATCGACAAATGGGCTTGCTGCCGGACTATCCGTTGGGCAGCGACTTCAGCGAGGTCGAACAGCGATTACTGCGCGCGCTGAGTTGGTTACGCGCGAATACGGGAAGCCGATTGGCAAGGGTCGCACTGATCGCCAAGGCGCTAAGCTCACGCGGCCCGTCCGACACTCAAGCCTTGAGTCGCATGGCGCTAGCTGCACCCAGCGGAATCGGCGAGAAAATCGCCGCCAGACTGCTGGCGTTGGCGCTGCGGCGAACGGCTTAAGGTGGTTTGCTTTGACTCGCTCCTAGTGCCCAAGGATTATCCATGCCCGTGACTGTGCCAAAGACGCTTCTGACCGTTGGGATGTTGCTGCTTGCCTTGACGGCCTGTGCGCAATCCCCGAGCAATCCGCAGACGCTGGCCAGTGGCTTAGATCATCCTTGGTCGCTCGCCTTCTTGCCGGACGGACGCATCCTCATCAGCGAGCGCGCCGGCCGCTTGCGCATTTTTGCGGATGGCAAACTGCGCGCCGAGCCGGTGGCGGGCTTGCCCGAGGTCCATGCACAGAGCCAAGCCGGTTTGTTCGACCTGTTGCCAGCCAAGGACTTTGCCAGCAGCAGCTGGCTGTACTTCAGCTATGCCCACGGCACTGCCAAGGCCAGCACCACGCGGGTGGCGCGCGCCAAGTTGGTCGACAACCAACTCACCGACTTGGAAGTGCTATTCACTGCTGCGGCCATGCGCGACACCTCGGCGCACTACGGTGGTCGGTTGGGCTGGATGGCCGATGGCACCTTGTTGCTGACCTTGGGCGATGGTTTTGACAGTCGCGAACGCGCGCAAGCGCTGGATGACCATTTCGGCAAGATCATCCGCATCAATGCCGATGGCAGCGTGCCCAAGGACAACCCTTTTGTCGGCCAAGCCGACGCACGGCCCGAAATTTACAGCTATGGCCATCGCAACGTGCAAGGTCTGGCCGTGATCACCGCCGCCGATGGCAGCGAACAGGTCTATGCACACGAACACGGCCCGCGCGGCGGCGACGAGCTCAATCGAATTCTGCCCGGCAAGAATTACGGCTGGCCGCTGGCAACGTTTGGGATCGATTACAGCGGCGCGCAGATCAGTCCGTTTACCGAGCTTGAAAATACCCAAGCGTCATTGCTGCACTGGACACCCAGCATCGCCCCCGGTGGTCTCGCTTATTACAACGATGCCCGCTTTCCCGCTTGGGCTGGCAGCTTCTTTGTCGCGGCGCTGGCGGAGCGCAGCCTGCGTCAGGTGCGGTTGAAGGCAGATGGTAGCAATCAGCAAATCAAGTTGCTTGATGAGCTCGGCGAGCGCCTGCGCGACGTGCGGGTTGGGCCGGATGGTGCCTTGTACTTGCTGACCGACAGCGACAACGGTCGCTTACTGCGTTTTGCACCGCTCAGCGAATAAGCTTCGCCCCCGTTGGGTGCAAATTGTTTGCACGACATGGTGCAACTTTCCGCCAATATGCACCAATAGCGTGCGCAATTGACTCTGCTCAACAAATATCTCCACCCCGATCAATCGCTTGCATGTAGCACCCGATTGGCACGCAGCTTGCTGCATCGCCGCACACAGCGGCTCGTCATCCCGGCGCTCGCCGGAATCCACTTCGGCAGCGTCGCAATCCCAGCATGCATTCCGGCGTTCGCTGGAATGACGGATGGTCCTTAGGAAGCCCAATCAATGTTGCCTAACCAAACCGTATCGCTACCTGATCTAACCTAAGCCTTCACTCAATACGTCCACTTAAAACTCAATCGGAGCCACTCGTGTCCATCGAAAACTGCCTGAAAATCGCCAAAGACAACAACGTCGAGTTCATCGACCTGCGCTTCGCCGACCTGCGTGGCGTGCAGCACCACGTCACCTTTCCGGCCCGCGTGCTCGAACCTGGCCTGTTTGAAGAGGGCAAGATGTTTGACGGCTCCTCGATTTCGGGCTGGAA
>JANNWF010000612.1:0-18567 GCA_031408455.1 Pseudoxanthomonas sp.
ATAGGCGAGGTGGCCGAAGTGATGGACGTTGGGATTGCCGACGTAAGCCGCCACCGCATCCGCGCCGTGTTCAAGCTGCACCGCCGCCAGACGCTCGCCGGCCTCAGCCAGTGCCTCGTCCCAGCCGATTTCCTCGAAATCGCTGCCGCGCCGCCGCAACGGCATCCGCAGGCGATCGGGATCGGCCTCCAGATCGAGAATGGCGTTGCCTTTGGGGCAGATATGGCCGCGACTGAAGGGGTCGGCGGCGTCGCCGCGAATCGCGACCAGCGCGTCCGCTTCGTACTGCAACTCAAGCCCGCAAATGGCCTCGCACAGTGGGCAGGAGCGAAAGCGCGATTGCCGAGTCATGGCTGGGCAATCGCGCGGTCGTTAAGCGTGATCAGCGAATCGCGTTAGCGATGCAGCCGCAGTCTTCAAGGCGAGCTAGCCTTGCGCCGCAGCCCGCCGCCGCAGGGCGGCAAACCCGACCATGCGCTCGGTTTCCTCATCCCACAGCTTCAAGCTGGCGCAACGCAGGCTGGTCCAGAGGGTGAGGCGGGGTGCGGCTTGCAGCAAGGGGTTGGATTCATAGCACTCGCGCAAGCGATAGTTGGGTATGCGGCTGGCGAGATGATGGATGTGGTGGTAGCCGATATTGCCGGTAAACCAGTGAATCACCCGCGGCAAGTCATAGAACGAACTACCGGCAATGGCGGCTTGGTTGGAGTCCCAGTTTTCCTTGCGCGTCCAGTAAGCCGTCTCAAAGGTGTGCTGGACATAGAACAACCACACGCCGAGTGCGCCCGCGATCAACACAATCGGCAGGTGCACCATGAACACGGTGTGCCAGCCGATGAAGTAGCCCAGCGACAGCGCGACCACGACCAGTACCAAGTTGTTCAACCACACGCTGGCCCATTCACGCTTCCACGAAAACGGCAGGTCGAACGGAAATCGGTGCTTGATGACGAACTGGTACATCGGGCCAATACCAAGCAGAACCGGCGTGCTCCGATAAAAGCGGTAACAAAAACGCTTGAACCAAGACAGCGCCTGATACTCGCGCACCGTCAGCGTATCGATATCGCCCATCTCACGCCGATCCAGATTGCCCGAGCTGCCATGGTGGATGGCGTGCGTCTTCCGCCAATAGCCGTACGGGAACAGGGTGATTACGCCCAAGCAGCGACCGAGCATGTCATTCGCGCGGCTGCTCGCAAAAAAAGAGCCGTGGCCGCTGTCGTGCTGGATGATAAAGGTCCGCACATACAAGCCCGCCGCCGGCAGCGCCAACAGCAAGGTCCAAGCGTAATTCCAACCGTCAACGACGCTCCATGCCATCAGCGCCCAGATCCCCAGAAACAGCGGAATGGTGTTCAGCAGCTGGAATATTGCTCGGCCCAGATGCGGCTTCGCATACACGGCGCATAGCTCGCGCAAGTTGACACTGGGAATACTTTCCGCGCTGGCACTCACAACTTTTCTCCTGCTTGGCCGCGCATTCTCGACCCCATTGATGACTTGCGCAATTCAATGCGTCCGAGTATCGCTGCTATCAAGGGGCGCAAATCGCAACAAATTGCCACGTGCAGCAAGCGGGACAGGGCGTTGCCGGGTCACTGCATAGACCCGATCAGGCGGCCTTGGATTCACTGAGCAGCTTCATCGCCAGCCCCACAATCAGCGCAGCCGCACCGACCAATACCGCCCAGAGTAGCCATTGGCGGTAGGGTGGTGCCGGCTTGGGCAGCGCTAAAGCAGCCTCGCCAGCCAAGCTCAATCCGGCACCGGTGGCTACTTCAACCGGTTGCCAGTCGCGACCATGTTGCGCGGCGAGTTGGCTCAACACCACCTGCAAAGGATAGTCAGGACGCGCAGCGGTCACACTGCCGGCTGCCAAGCGATACGGTCCGGCGCCTTGCGCCAGCAGCACGAACGATTCCGGCTGATAGCCGAGCTTGAGCACGGGTGCCTGCGCCAGCGCTGGCTGGCTACGCAGCCGCCAGAACCGATCGCGAATGATCGGCAGCTCGAATGGCGCCGCACCAATGTCCTCATCACCACCGGCCAAGCGAAACGCGGTGCCGTGAGCGTATTCGCGCCACGCTTGCGAGGCGTGGTCGCGGGTTTCGATGGTGATGGTCGCCAGTGCATTGCGCTGCGCCAACTCAACCGCGGCACGCTCAATCGGCATTGGGCCGTTGAGGCGGTATTCGAATACGCCAGGCTGGTCGGCGACTGCGTTACCTTGCAGGGTCACTTCGAGCCGTTGATCGGCGACGCTGCCATAGGATTGTTCGAAGTCGGCGGTGACGGACGCCAATGGCAAGGTGGCTTCGGTATCGACGCGACTGAGCCGCAAGTAGCGCCATTGCGAATAGGGGAGCGTCGCTTCCAATCGCTGCAGGCGGAACTCACCTTGATGCAGGGACAGCACGGCTTGCGCCGGCGAAATCACTTGCCAATGCTCAAGCTCATTGCTGCCAGCAATTTCAATGCGCGCGTTCAGGTTGCCTTCGGCGGCGGGCAACAGGCCGAATACCAAGCCGCGCACCGGCGTTTCCAACGCGGATAAGTCCAGCAACCAGTCGTCAATTCCAGCTCCGCCGCCTGCGGCAGAGATGTCTGCGTGCAGTTGCCGCAGGCGACCATTGGCGTCGCGTTCGATGTGCAGTTGCAGGCCGCCATCCGCGCTCGCCGTGGTCGCGCGCGGGACGCGAAACATCGGCAGGCTGACTGCCGCGGGTGCCGGCAACATGACCGGCTGCGGTAATGCCTGCGCCGTCGGCCCGAACGGCAAACTCTCATCAGCACCATTAAAAACCGCGAGATCACGCAGATCAGCACGTGTCAGGTGGGAGTAGATTGCCGGCGTCAGGGTCACCCGCACCACGTCTTGGCCGCTGGTGATTTCCAAGGGCCATTGCCAAGCGAAGTCGCTGGGCTGCGGGGGTTGTGTCGCGCGGTTCTGTGCCAATCCGTTCGACGTGAGCACCAGCAGCGCAAGCAGGCCGATCTGCATGCGTTGGCGGCTCATGGCTGGTCTCCCGCTTGCACTGGATTGGCAGCGCCGCCTCGCGGTGGCGTGGGCGCGATGCGACCGACCAGTACCAACAATCCGCCCACCGCCATGAACGAGACGATGCCAGCCAAATCGCCGAAATAGCGGCGGTCGACCAGCATCAGCTTCAGCAGCACGATGCCCATCAAGCTGGCGCCCGCCACCCATACGCCCCAGTGTCGGCGGCGCGAGCCGACGATCCAAGCGAGCACGCCGGCAAGACTCCAAACCACGGTGAGCGTTGCCTGCGCGACGCGATCATCCAAAATGGACGGCGACCACGGTGCGCCACTCCAGTGATGCACGGCGCGTAAAGCGGCAAAGGTGATGAACAGCAAGCCGACGCCTGCAAGGATGGCCAGCCAATCGCGAGAGCCGGCGCGACGGGCTAGCAAGACCGCCGCCAACAGCACGCCCAGTTGGAACAGCTCAATCGGATTGAGCAATGGCACGAACGGCAGCGGTGAGCTGCCGCCTCGCTCGGCAAGCGCAGCAAACCACGCCAAGGCAAGCACCAATCCGGCAGGCGCAAACCAACGCCAGCGATAGACCTCAAACTCGTCCGCCAGCGGCCAGGTCGCAAGACGCGGCAGCCGCCACGTCGCCAGCAGAATCACGAGTAAAGGCGCGAGCGTGGCGACGAATAGCCAACCGTCATCCAGCGCGGTGCGCAACGCCCAATCGCGCATCACCAAGCCATACAGCAGCGCGGCAGTCGCCAGCACCGACACGTGCGCAATCGAGGTGCCCCTTTGCAGCGGTTCGCGCAGTTGCGACAGCGCAAACGCGACGGCAGCAAACCAGCCCAGCCAATAGCCGTGCTCAGTGAGGGTGCTCAATGCACCAAGGTCGACTTCGGTGCCAAGCACCAGCGGTAGCCCGAGGCAGGCAACGGCAACCACGAGCCAGCCCAAGCGCGGCCATGCAATGACGCCCCGCAGCAAGCCGGCCAGCGCTGCGCTGATGGCTGCAAAGGCAGTCAGCTTCAGACTGGGTTCGATGCCAGGCAGCATCTCCATCAGCTCGCGTAAGCCGGCGATGCACCACCAAAACGTGCCGAGCAGAAAGGGCGGCCAGATGCTGATGCGTCCGCCGCCCTCGCGCTCATACAACCAACTCACGAAGAATGCCGATAGCGCCATCAACAGCAGGCTGAGCGCATGGCCGTTGAGCAACAGCAACTCACCCGGCAAGGGCTCCCAGTTTTGTTCCATCAAGCCATGGAAATAAGCCAGCAGTGCCAACAGCTGCAAGAGCCAGCCTGCAAACTGTGGCAACTGCCGCTGCTGCCGCAGACCGAGCCAAATCAGCGCCGCGCCCTCGACTGCCCAACTGGCCGACGTCCAGCGCGCCGACAAGGCCAAGGGCACGGCCAGCGTGGCGAAGCCCAGGGCCAAGGCGGCGAACGACTGCCCCAGCAGGGTCGCGCGTCCACTCCGCAGTAACCACCAAGCGAGACTCGCATACAGGCCGGCCATCGCCAGCGCGCTGTAAGCCAGCGCCATCGAATCATCGGCCAGCAACGCCGCTTGCAAGGGGAACACCAGCAAGGGCGTGCCGAACACCAAGGTGCCATCGACCACGGCGCGGCGTGAGTCGGCACCGCGCAGCGCATACAGCACCGCAATGGCGACGTAGAACAGGAAAAACAGAATCAGGAAAGGCTCAACCGTGGCAAACAGTTCGGGCCGGTAATAGCGCGCGCCCCACAACGTGCCCACCACAAACGTGAAGCCGAAGCCGACCAGATTCAGCGCGCGCCACGGCCGTATCCAGGCAATCGCAAACACTGCCGCGTTCAACAACGCGTAGTAGCTGAACAGGGCAACGTGATTGCCGCTGCCCGTCGAGATCAGCACCGGACCCAGATAGCCGCCGATGAATCCCAGCACCGCCAACGCGACCGCGTTTTGCAACACCGCAAGCACCGCTGCGCCCACCACCAGCACGATCACCAGAGCGAATGCGGCACCGGGTTGCAGTAGTCCGTAGAGACGGAACGAGGCGAACGTGGTCAGCAGTAACACGCCAATGCCGCCGCCCTGCAGCGCCAAACCGAACTCCGGCCGCAGCAGGCGGTTGCGCCAGCCCCATACCAAGCCGGCCACGCCAAGGCCGGCAATCGCGGCCAAACGCAGTTCAATCGGAAAGCTGATCAGCCCCTGCTCAACGGCGTAACGCATCGCCGCCGCGAGGCCAAGAAACAACAGCAACACGCCCAACTTGACGGGTACGTTGCCTTCGAAAAACCAGCTGCGCAGGGTGCTGCCGATACGGTCGGCGAGATCGGGTTTGTCGTCGAGTTTGGCGCGCGCATAGGCGGGCCGCGGTATCGGCGGCGGCTGGCGTGGGGTACTGGGTTGTGCGGGCTGCTCTGCCGCGACAGGCGAGGGGGCATCCGTCGCGCCGGCGACAGTCGTATCCGCAGCGGCGTTGACCACCGCTTCGGCAGATACATTGTGCGTGGGCGGTTCGTCATCGGGCAACGCGAAGACGGCGCGGCCGCTCAGGGGTGGCTCGACGTATCCGCGTTCGTCGGCCCAGCCGCTCCGGGTTATCTCGGGCGCGGGTGACGCTGGCTGGGCGCGGCCGGGTGGCACAGCGTCCTTGACGGCAGTGTGGCCGGGGGCGGCAGCGAGCGCCGCCAACTTGGCCTGCTCCATCTGGCCATTTGCTTCCAACCCATTCAGCCGTTGCCGAAGCTCACTGATTCGGGCGGCTTGCCAGCCAAACAAGGCCCCGGCGCAGAGACCCAAGAAGGCTGCGTCGATGTTGCCAACGGTGATTCCGATAATTGCCCCAACAAACGCCAGCAGCGCAGCCATCGTGTCTCCCTTTCGCATGGTCTTCACAAGCATAACGGCTGCGTCATGCGCGAGGGCTCTGGATTACGTTGGTAGCGGTAGTTGATACAGGCGGTTGCGCACCGCCGCTACTATCTGTGGCAGTTCCTGCAATGGCACCACTCCAGCGGGGCTGCTCGATGCCAGATCACTCAATGGTGTGATCCGACCGCGCTGGATCAGCTCTTGGTGAAACGCAGCGATGCGCCCGCTTGCATGCGCCGGCAGTCGAACGAAGACTGGCGCGCGGGTGGCGCACGCCTCGCTCAACAGATTCACCGAGTCGGCGCTGACTACCAAGCGGTCGGCCCAGCCCAACAAGCCGGCGTATGGATTCCCGCCGTCCATTGCGTCATGCCATTGCAGATCAAATAGGTCGGCGAGATCGCGGCGGGCACTTTGTCGCAACCAGTCGGGCGTCCGTCGCGAACTGCTGAGCAACAGGCTGCCGCCGTCACTGGCCTTCCAGCGGCGCAGGGTGGCGACCAGTTCCAGCCAATTCGCTTCGGTCAGTGGCACGACCTTGGTGGGCCCACCCAGCAACACGACCGTGCGTGGGCTTGGCAGCTCGCCAAACTGCGGCCACTCGCGGCGAGCATTTTCCAACCACGCCGCATCCACGGCGTGCAGGCTGCCAAGGGTCTGAATGACGTTGTCACCGCTAATCCCATCGTGTGCGGGCGTCACCACCACGTCCCAATGGCGAGTGGAAATGCGCGGCGCGAGGATCTGCACACTGCGCACGCCGTGTTGGCGCAAGAAGCGGGTCACCAACGCCGCCTTGCGACCGCAACCCACGACTACATCGGGTCTGTCGGTCTGCAACGCGGCCGAAAACTCGCGGCCGAACGCCGCTCGGGTCAAGGGCAACTGCCGCGGTGCCAACCACCGCCAAGGTGCCGCAAGATTCAGTGCAAATGTCCTCGTCACCTCGCCAAGGCAAGTCGCCAAGGTCACGGCTTGCCGCACATTGCCCACAGCGCCGTCGGTGATGACCCACACGCGCGGCGAGTTCATCGAATCGGTTGAAAGGCAAGGCGCATGCACCCAGTATCCCACGCGTCGTTTTACCTCGGCTGGATAGCAGTTCGCTGGGCGGCGCAATGCCCTTCGGTTATTGCGCCCCTCGCTGAACCAGCCCCGACGCTCCACCCATCCCGCCATTCGACAGCGACGCCCAAGCGACGCCGATTGCCCGGCGCGCCGGGATTGGCCTAATTCGCGCCCTTCAGCAAACCGGCTTGGTCGAGCATGAAATCGGTGGTGCGGCGCAGCTGCTCGTCGTTGCAGAAATGGCACATCCCGCGTGCCGGCATCGCACCTAGGCCGTCGATCACATGCTGATAGACATCCGTGCGGGGCTTGGCCTGGATCGGCGCCCATTCGGCCGCGACGCTGGGGCGCGGTGCACGATAGGCACCGGAGTCGTGGCAACCGGCGCAGACAAAGCGATACAGAATCGAAGCATCGAATGCGGCAGGCGTTGCCGCTGCGGACTTGGGCTCGCGGCGCAGTCGGAACAGACTCCCGGCCTGGCTTAGCAGCAACACCGAACCATCGCCGGCAATCTTGATGTCACGAATGCGCCCCCCGATCTCGCGCAGGATCGGATACTCGGAGCGCACCCGTGTGCCGTCGAGATCCAATCGGCTGACATGCTGTCCCTTGAGCGCACCGAGCAGCAGGTCGCCGTTCCACTCGGGAAACATGCTGCCGCGATAAACCATCAACGGCGAGATCGCCTCCGAGGGCAGATAGTAGAACAGCGGCTGCGCGAATCCGTCGCCGTGGGTGCCGGTTCCGATCGGTTCGGTGGTGTATTCGACGCCGTAGGTGATCGTCGGCCAGCCGTAGTTGCGACCGGCCTCGATCAAGTTGACCTCGTCACCACCCATCGGTCCATGCTCAGCCTCGAACAGTCTTCCGCTGGCGACATCGAAGTGCAAACCCTGCGGATTGCGCACCCCCAAGGCGTAGATTCGGTCATCGATACGGGGGTCGTCGATAAACGGGTTGTCGGCCGGTACCGAGCCATCGTCACGCAGGCGGAGGATCTTTCCCTGCAGACGCTTGCCGTCCTGGGCAAACACCGATTCGGAGCGGTCGCCGATGCTGATGAACAGGTGGCCGGCGTGATCGAAGGCCAGCGCACCGCCGAAGTTCGACGGTGACCACAAATATGGCTCGGCAGTCAGCATGCGCTGGCGATCGAGCAGCTGATCATCGACCAGACGCGCCCGATCAACTGCTGCGCGAAAGTAGCGCCCGCTCTCGGGGTCGCTCTCCACATAACTGAAATACACCAGCTGGTTGCTGGCGAACTGTGGATGCAGGGCAAGATCAAGCAGCCCGGTCTGCTCATGCGCAGTCACCACGGGCGGCACGCCCGCCACTGCGGTCAGTTTGCCGCTGGCGACGTCCAGGCGCAGCAGGCGGCCGCCGATCTCGCTGATCAGGATTTGCCCGGGGTCGAGAACCTCGATCGCCCATGGATAAGTCAGGCCGTCCACGACCAGATCGAGACGGGCATCGCGCATGTTGATCGCCGCCATCGAAGGCAGATCGCCCTGGTAGGCCGGCGGCTGCACGGCGGCTTCCATCTGCGGATCGGCGGTGCGATTTTTCTCCGCAGCCTCCGCGCAGAGGCAGGTGCACAGGCCAAGCAGGAGCAATCGAGCCAACATGGATACTTTCTCCGTTGCACGGGCACCTCGGCGCGTGGGCCGCAGGCTGGTCCGGGGATGATGGCGCAAGCGCAGAATTATCCCGGATTCCATAGCGCGCCGGGTCCGCAGGCGGAAACTGAAGTCGAAGCCGGGACCGCCAGCAAGTGCGCTACTGGCGCTATCGCGCGCTACTGCACCCAGCGTTCGATCAACTCGCGCAGGCCATCGTCGTTGCACCAGTCGTGGCCGGAGACGCAGCGCGGCAGGTGCCAGCGATTGTCGTCGGCGCGCAAGCCCCGCGGTTCGGTCGAGAACGCGGCGGCCAGGCCGAGCGTTGGGCCGCGCCGCGGTAGGTAGTCCGTGCGCAGGAAGTCGCTGGATTCGCCAAACGGGTAGGCGAAATACCGCGGGCGGCGGCCAGTGGCGTGGGCGATGTAGTCGCTGGCCTGGGCGATCTCGCCGTCGGCCTCGGCTTCGGTTTCGATGTTGTGGAAGGTGCCGCGCACGTTGTCGCGTTGCTGGCTGCGTTCAACCATCGGGTGGTTGTGGTCCCAGGAGTGATTTTCCAGCCGCATCAGGCCGCCTTCCGCAGCCGCGCCCCACCAGCGCTGGTGCATCAGATCGGGGCCGTACTCATCTACCAAACCGGCCGCCAGCGCGGCGCGCGCGTCGGGCGAGGCAATCACGAAGCTGGAGGCATGCCAGCCGGGCAGGCGGTCGGCGAATTCGGCCAGAATCGACAGCGCCGACGTCAGCGGCCCCAGCCGCGGATGCTCGATCGCTTCGGCTTCGATGCGGGTGCCATCGTCGAAGGTGATCGCCACGCCATGCTCGCAGGCAGGGTCGAGCAGCGCGTCAAGCGAGCGCAGCGGGATGCCGTGCGCCAGCAGCCAGCCGAGGTCGGCGCGCAGGCCGAGCAAATCGCAGCCCTCGCGGCTGAGCGCATCCAGCCGGGTGACGTGATAAGTGAGGATCAGCTTGCCCATTCGGTACTCAGCCCGGATGGGCCGGCGTCTCGTTCGCCGGCGGCTCGGCCAGCGCGAAAAACGACGGCGCAATCGACCAGAACCGCCAACCGGCCGGCTCGCGTTCGATCTGCCGGCTCAGCATCGCGGCGAACTCGCGCACCTGCTGCTCCGGTGCCGCGTCGGCCAGCCGGGTGAAATGAATGTGGCGCATGCCCGTCGCCAGATCGGTGTCGGTGGTGAAGATGTACACCGGCGACTGCGCTTGCGCGGCCAGTTCGAACATGTTCTGCGCCAATCGGGTGGGTAGGCCGGCCAGTTCCACCGGCACCGCGTCGCGGCGGTTGGTGGGCATGTCGCACAGTCCGAATCCCACTTCGCCGGCCTGCAGCAATTCGGTCACCGCCTGCGCTGCATTGCCCCGGTAGACCATCGGCCGGCCGGCGGCCATTGCGATCAGCCGGTGGCGCAGGCGCACGTAAATGTTCTCCTGCAGCGACGAGCGCGACAGCAGCGGGCCGAGCTGGGGCGCAACGATGTTGAGCGGCAGGCCTTGCGCGCGCAGGTAGGGCAGGAACCAGTACCCGCAGCCGTAATGGCTGCCGATGAACAGGACCGGCCCGCGGGTCGGCAGCGAATCCCCAGACGCGCGCACCCAGCGGCGCAAGTAGCGCCGCCCGCGCATCGGTACGAGGAAGCAATCCATGTGCTCGACCAGCAGCCGCCAGCGCAGACGCCGGGCGAAGGCGGCGCGGTCCGGTGCCATGCCGGCGCGGTGCGCGTGCGCGGTCGAATCGGTGATTTCGGGGTGGTACCAGCCGCGGTAGCGGGAGGCAAAGCGCAGCACGCGCAGGGTGACGCGCCACGGCAGCAGCGTGCAGGCCATCGGCAGCGCGAACAGTTCGAGGAACTCGCGCATGCGCTTGCGCCAGCGTCGCGGTGGTGGCGTCCGGCTCATGCGGGCCGGATCGGTTCGGGCGAGAAAGCGAGCATGTCAGGTCGAGTCAACCGCGGACGCAGTCAAAGTACATGCTGATCGCGTTGTCGGGGCTGCGCTGGTCGAGGCCACGCAGCGGCGGATAAGCGCTGTGCTGGTACGACACCCGCGCAACCGTGAATCCGACCGGCTCCATCAGCGAGCGCAGGGTTTCCTCGTCATAGAAAAACTTCTGGCCGGCAAAGGTGATGGCGTGGTTGACGACTTCGCCAAGCGTGCGGGTCTTGAGCGGAATGCCCACTTCGCGCTCCCACAGGTCGCGCAGGCGCAGGTTGCCGTCGACGTACATGGTCAGCAGCAGGCGCAGGTCCGGGGTGAGCAGGCGCATCACGCCGCCGGGTTTGAGCACCCGCTGACACTCGCGGAAGAATGCCTCGGCCTCGTCGAGGCCGAGCTGGCCGAGGAAGTCTTCCGACTGCATGAAATCAGCCGATGCATCGGCAAACGGCAGCGGCTCGCGCAGGTCCATGCACACGTCGGGCTGCCATTGCGGGTCGCCGTCGATGTGGGTCCAACCATCGAAGCGCACGCCGCCGGAGCCGAGGGAAATCTTCATTGCGGGCTCCTCAAGGGTGCGGGATGAGCGGACACCGGCGATCGGCAGGCAGAGTTGCGATCAGGCCGCTGGCAGGCACGGCAGCCCATGAAGTATAGGAAATTCAAATGCCGCTTTCAGCCAGTCTGCGTGGTGGCCGGAGTCGGCGCAACTCGATGGGCCAACGCTCAAACTCGACCTGCGTCGTGCGGTGCTTCCAAGGTGTCTTGAGTTCGTAACCTACCCTTCGGCTGCCACGCCTGCTTGCAGCGAGAATCCCTCGACCTTCGCCGATAGGGATGTCGGCGGTATAGCCATGCAGGTAGCAGTTGCCGAGCCGGCGTAGCCCTCCATCGGACCGGCGTCGCCGGGCAGCGTTTGCAGGGTCGCCAGCTTGCGCCCAGCGTGCTTGCCGGTGGCGATGCGGTAGGGTGATGGAACTGATCCGCAACGCGTCCATGGCGTCGTCGCTGCTAGCCCGCATGTTTCATGAATTCGCGCGATGATCGCGCAGGATGTTGTTCGCACAAGGTATTTTCTGAAGGAGCGTCGCATCGGGCCATACGACCGACTGAAGAAAATTTCTTGTGCGGACAAGAGACAAGCGAGGGCGGGTGAAATTCATGAAACATGCGGGCTAGGTGCCTGCACACGCGATTCGCGTTCTTGTCAGCCAGGTGCGTCAGGAGGGGCTTAAACGTGAGGAAGCAGCTCGTAGTAAGCGGTGAGGGTCTCCTCCGGACCGCGCATGTCCAGCCCGTTCATCGCCGGATGCAGTGACTGGTTGAAGGCGCTGTCCTGCAGCTGCATGCCAGCCTTGCCGGCTACGATCGCGAACGACTCGCGGTCATACACGAAGGGACCGACCCCGCGGAGTCCGACATTGAGCACTTCGGCGGCGGTGCCGGTGAATAGCGGCAGCGCCACGTGCCGGTGCCAGATCGCCAGCAGCCATTCCGGTTGCTCGAGGTAGCAGCGCACGAAACGCTGCAAATCGGGCATCAGCACGCGCACGACGCCACCAGGCACCAGCACGCGCCGACACTCGCGCAGGAACCCGACGCAGGCGGAAGGCTCGATCTGGGTCAACACCTCTTCGCAGAAGATGCATTCGACCGATGCATCCGGCAACGGCAGCGGCTCGGCGATGTTGGCCAGCAGATCCGGCTGCAGTGCAGGATCGCAATCGACATGCGTCCAACCTTCGATGCGTCGCGCGCCCGCGCCGACACTCAGCTTCACGATTGCGCCCCTGCGCTCGCGGCATCAGCCCGGGCGCAAGCGCTGGCAACCGATGGCATCGAGGTAAACATGACAGCGAACTCGTGCCGCGAAACCTTGGCGCGCATCGTTAACTCTCTACCTGGCAGCCTCAGAGTTTAGCCCCGACCGCCGTGCTCCGTTTGCAGCACTGAATGCCCCATGACCACGGGACTTCGCCAGCGGGCAAGGTGCGGCATACTTGCGACCGCCTGCGGGGAGCCCGCATTGCCCTCTTCGATCCCATGCCCGACTGGTTGACCAACTCGCTGGCAAGCACCTGGCAGGTGACCCAGCTGATTTACACGATCTTCGCGGGCGGCCTGATCCTTGAGCGGCTGTTCCCGGCCGAGCGCGGGCAGTTGTGGCGGCACACCAGTTTCAACATCGTCTACACGCCAGTGTTTCTGTTGATCACCGCGCTGGCGCTGCCACCGTTACAGGCGATCACCGCGCCGATGGTGCAGGCCTGGGGTGGCTGGGTGCCGATCCGTCTGCCCGACTCGCCCTGGGGGCTGGTTGCGCTGGGCTTTGTCTACATGGCGATCTACGACTTCTTCTACTACTGGTTCCATCGGGCCCAGCACGCATTCAAACCCCTGTGGACCCAGCACAAACTGCATCACAGCGATGTCGCCTTGAACGTCAGTACCAGCGGCAGACACCACTGGTTGGAGGAGCCCCTGCGGGTGTTCCTGATGATGCTGCCGATGGCCCTGCTGTTCGATGTGCAGGCGCCAAGCCGCGGCTGGATCGTCACCGCCGTGCTGCTGTGGCCGTTCTTCATCCACCTGAATGTACGGCTGTCGCTGGGACCGTTGACGCCGATCCTCGGCGGGCCGCAGGTGCATCGCATCCACCATTCGCGCGAAGTCGAGCACCACGATCACAACTACGCCGCGTTCTTCCCGATCTGGGACATTTTGTTTGGCACCTGGTTCGCACCGCGGCGAGGCGAGTTCCCGCGCACCGGGCTCGACACCGGCGAGGATCTGAATAGTCTGCGTGCGCTGTACTCGCCCTTCCAAGACCTGTGGCAGATGGCCCGCGGCACCTATCCCAGCCGCCCCGCGCGCATTGATCCGCCAGCGCAGTCGACGCGCTGAGTCGCGCGCGCCGGCGTCGCCCGATTTGGCTTGACGGCAATCCTGCCGATTTGTCATCGCCAAACTCGTGGCCCTGATGCCGCCGCGTGCGCACCTCACCCGCTTCCACGGCGTATTCGCGCCAAGCGCGAAGCGCGCGCGCGGGTGACGCCGTCGAGGCGCGGTAACACGCACGTTCGGCGTTGTTCAATTTCACGCGTCAACGCCCTGCTGTTGGCGCAACGCCCTTCGGTTATTGCGCCCTACCCATCCATCGTAGGGCGCTATAAGCGCAGTACATTGCGCCGCAACGAAGCCATTGCACCAAGCAAAGAGCTCGATCACGCACGTTCGGCGCTGTGCAATTCCATGCGTCAACGCCTTGCTGTTGGCGCATTGCCCTGCGTTTATTGCGCCCTGCGCAGGCCACAAAGGCTATTCTGCGCATTCACTTAAGCGGAGCCCGGCCATGCTCGACGACAGCGCACTCGATTTGATCTTTCGCAACGCGCGGACTTTCCGTGGCTCGTCGAAGGCTTGGCAGTCGCGGCCGGTTGATCCGTCATTGCTGAAGCAAGTATGGGATCTGGCGAAAATGGGACCGACTAGCGCCAATTGCTCGCCTGCGCGGATCGTCTTCGTGGTGACTCCGGCGGCCAAGGCCGACCTTGCCGAGGGGCTGGATCCCGGCAACGTCGAACAAAGCATGGCCGCGCCGGTCACTGCGATCATCGGCATGGATATGGCGTTTGCCGAAAAGCTGCCAGTGCTGTTTCCACAAGCCGACGCCCGCAGTTGGTTTGAAGGCAACGCGGCGCTGACGCAGGCGACCGCTTTTCGCAACGCCAGTTTGCAGGGCGCCTACCTGATGATCGCCGCGCGCGCTTTGGGTCTGGATTGCGGACCGATGTCCGGTTTCGATGCGGCCAAGATCGACGCCGCGTTTTTTGCCGGTACCGCCGTGCGCAGCAACTTCCTGGTCAATCTGGGCTATGGCGAGCGCTCAACTCTGCATCCTCGCAACCCACGGTTGAGTTTTGACGAGGCTTGCCGAGTCGCCTGATTCAATCGGCTGCATCGAATTGGCCGCTGGATTGGGCCACTCGATTGGTTCGGTTGATATGACAATTTGATCTGGCGGTTTGACTCGCCCCGTTGAACTATCTGCCCTTAATTGCCTCTGTTTTACTCTGCTACTTTCACCTCGATTCGGAGTTCTTCACGATGCGTTCTTCCCTCTTTCTATTGGCCGGTCTTGGCGTTTTTGCCGGTCCTGCAATCGCAGCTGATACCTACACCATCGACCCCAGCCATTCGCAAGTCCGTTTCACTTACAACCACTTGGGCTTTTCCAACATCCTCGGCTTGATCGGTGGCATCGAAGGCGAACTCGTATACGACGCCGCGGCTCCGGCCAACTCGACGGTCAGTGCGACTATTCCAGTCGGCCAGATTCGCACCGGCGTCGAGAAGATGGATCAACATCTGAATGCGGACGATTTTTTTGATGTCGCCAAGTTTCCGACGGCGACCTTCGTCAGCACCAAGGTCGAAGCCGTCAGCGAGGGCAGGTTGCGAGTGACCGGCGATCTGAGCATGCACGGGGTGAGCAAGCCGGTGACCCTCGACGTCAGCTTGAACACCATCGGCGAGCATCCGATGCGCAAGACCGCAGCCATCGGCTTTGACGCCAGCAGCACTCTCAACCGCAGCGACTTTGGCCTCGGCAAGTACTCGCCGGCGGTCAGCGAAGCAGTCAGCGTGTCGATCACCGTCGAAGCCAATATCAAAGCGCCGTAAGCGCCTTAGCGGAAGCGACGCAGCCGGCGGCAGGTGTAAACTCGCCGCCCGGCTTCCAGCCCTCGCCACTTCGCCCCGCAGCGACCATGAGCACTTCAATCCCCGCCCACAGTCAGCCCGCGCCGATCACTCCCGCGCCAATCACTGTCGTGATGGCCGATCTGCCGTTGTCCTGCCCGATGCCCGGTGCGGCCGTGTGGAATATGCACCCCAAGGTGTATCTGCCGATTGAATCCAGCGGTCAGGCGAGCTGCCCCTACTGCGGCGCGAAATACGTACTGCAGCGCTGATCGCGCGGTCGTTGAACCCGCCTGCGTTGCTCCCCACTGCGTTGCACAAAAGCCGGTGATACGCTCGCTCACGGTGGTGCAATTGCTGCCGGCGATGCAGTCCGGCGGCGTTGAGCGCAGCACCTTGGAGATCGCTGCGGCCTTGGTGGCTGCCGGTCACCGCTCCATCGTCATTTCTGCCGGCGGCCGTTTGGTTGCTGAATTGTTGGCGGCCGGTAGCGAGCACATCGTTCTGGATATCGGTAGCAAGTCGCTGCGCACGCTCACTCGCGTGCTCGCCCTGCGTCGGCTAATTCAGACGCTGCGACCCGATATCGTGCACGCACGCTCGCGCTTGCCCGCGTGGCTAGCGCGTTTTGCGCTGTATCGGATGGCGAGCCGACCGCACTTTGTAACCAGCGTGCATGGGCTCAATTCGGTCGGTCGCTACAGCTCCATATTGACTCGCGGCGAGCGCGTGATCGCGGTGTCTGCCACGGTGCGCGACTACATCCGCAAGCATTATCCCAACACCGGTCCAAATACGCTGCGGGTGATTCCTCGCGGTGTCGACGCGTTGCGCTTTGCGCATGGATATGTGCCAAACGACGCTTGGAAACGCACATTTGCCGCGGCGTTTCCTGCGCTGGTGGGTGGCGTGCTGCTGACCATGCCAGCGCGTGGCACGCGTTTGAAGGGTCATGCCGACGCCATCGATCTACTCGCTCGCCTACGTGATGCGGGCGTGGATGCGCGTCTACTGTTGTTGGGCGTGGTGGAGCCGGGGCGCGAAGCGTATCTGGCCGAGCTTGCGACCCAAGCCAGCGCCTTCGGCGTCAGCCAAGCGCTGGTTTTCAGTCCGCCGCGCGCCGACGTTCGCGAGGTGATGGCCAGCTCAGCACTGATCCTGCAGTTGTCGCGCAAGCCGGAGGCGTTTGGTCGCACCGTGATTGAAGCGCTGAGTTTGGGGCGGCCTGTGCTTGGCTATGCGCATGGCGGTGTTGCTGAGTCGCTGGATCGGCACTTCCCAGCGGGCAAGGTGGTCATGGGAAATGGACCGGCCCTGCTCGCGGCGGCGCAGCGCTTGCTGGCCCTGCCGCTGCCGTTGCCTGCGCAGTCGTTACCCGCGCTTGCCGATATGCAGGCCGCGACGTTGGCGCTGTACCGCGAGGTGGCGGGTGACTGATTCCACCGCACCCGCCTTGAGCCGCTGGCAAACCGCTGCCGTGCTGCTGTTGTTGGCGTGTTTGGCGCTGCTGCCGTTCGGCCGCAGCGCGGAGTTGGCCATCTTGCTGTGCGCCATCGCGGGCGTCGTTGCCGGCGTGCGCGGCCAAGTGGATTGGCAGGGCGAGCCAGAGCGCTGGTCGATCCGGCTATTCGCGGCGTATTGGTTGCCGGAGCTTGCTTCGGCTTTTGATGCGGTCAATGCCGCGCGCGCGTGGCAAGAAGTGGCGCTGGATCTGCGCTACTTGCCGATGCTGCTGTTCGCCTGTGTCGCCCTGAAGTCCTTGGCGGCGCAGCGGGTGGCCCGGCAGGGCTGCGCCTGGATCGTGGCGATCTGGGTCGCGGACGCGTTGCTGCAGGCGGCAACCGGTTGGAGCATCGGTGGCCCGGCCAGCGCGGATCGCTTGAGCGGCGTGTTTGGTGCCGACGATCTCAAACTGGGCGGCGCGCTCGCCCTGCTTTCGCCCTTCCTGTTGCTGCCGGCGTTCGCGCGCGGGCGTTGGCTCGGCGTGCTCGCGAGTGCGGCGGTGCTGGTCGTGGTGCTGCTGGCGGGCGCACGTGCGGCGTGGCTGAGTTTTGCTTTGGTCTTGATGGTGCTGGTCTGGCAGGCATTTGGCGGTGGCCGCAAGGCGCTGCTGGCGCTGTCAACGAGTCTCGCAATCATGATCGGGATGGTGCTTGCGGCCTACCAAGGGTCGGCGTCGTTCCACGCCCGCATCGAACGCAGCGCAGCCGCCCTGCAAGGGGCGGATGGTGTCGATCACGCGCTGTCGGGTCGCTTGCCGATCTGGCAGACCGCCGTCGCCATGTTCCGCGAGCAACCCATCAATGGCGTCGGTGTGCGCGGCTTTCGCGATGCGTATGCGGCGCATGCGGAAGCCGATGATCCGTGGCTGGGATTTGCCGGCGAAGCCGGCGCCTTCCACGCTCACCAATGGCTGCTGGAAGTCGCTTCCGAAACGGGCGCGATTGGATTGTTATGCTGGATCTTGGCGGGCTTGGTCGGCATGCGCCTGTGGCGGGAAGCCGCGCCGACAAACCGCGGGGCAGCAGCAGCGGTCAGTTTGGCCTTGTTGGCGATGCTGTTTCCGTTCAACACCCACTACGCGTTTTATTCGAGCGCGTGGGGTGGATTGTTGTTCTTTCTGCTGGCCTTGTGGCTGCCGATGATTACGTTCAAGACCAGCACTAAGTCAACGCATCAGGAACGCGGTTCAGTATAGCGATGGCTCGCCCGCCGGGCGGCGCTTGAAGCGGCGATGTATCCACAGGTATTGACTCGGCGCCTCGCGCACCATCGCCTCGATCGCGGCATTGACGCGGGCGGTGTCGGCTTGCGGATTTTCGCTGGGAAAGTCGCTCAATGGCGCGCCGACGCGCAGCACATAACGGGTGCCGATGCGGCGATGAAAAAACGGCACCACTGCCGCGCCTGACACACGTGCAAGCTGATGGGTAGCGGTGATGCTGGCGGCTTGAATGCCAAAGAACGGCGCGAACACGGTGTCCTTGCCGCGCATGTCTTGATCCGGCGCGTACCAGAGGACGCCCGCTTGCTTGAGGTGACGAATCGCCGCGCGCAGTTCATCGCGACGAAACATCGCACTGGCGTAACGCAAGCGACCGCGTTTGACCGCCCATTCGAAGGCGGGGTCGGCGTGTGCGCGGTACATGCCCGCCAAGGGCGCGTGCTCGCAAAGCAGCCGACCACACAGTTCGAGCGTCATGAAGTGTCCCGAGACCAGGATCACACCACGGCCTTGTTGCTTGAGTTCGCGCAGGATCTCGATGCCTTCGATTTGTGCCGTGGCGCGCATCACTCCGACATCCCCCCACCACGCGCGCAGAAATTCAAATACGCCTACACCCAGATCACGGAA
>JANNWF010000613.1:0-7741 GCA_031408455.1 Pseudoxanthomonas sp.
CGCGGCTGCTGTTGATTGGCAATTGGGCCGAAAGAGCAGCGCCGCAGGAGCGGCGCCCTCCATAGAGCGCCGCGATGACAGATTGGTCCGGATCTTGGAGGGCCGCGCTCCCGCGCGGCTGCTTTGGCTTCCGAAACTCCACAATTCAAGATCAACTGTCGCCAATCCACTCCAAACGATTCAGTTCACCTTGGAACAGCCAATCGTCTGACGTTGCAACCAATCCAGCCCGTACCGGATTGTTGCGGACGTATTCCCATTTGTCGGCATAGGAATCCTCGCGGCGCAGTTGCCGGTCCCAGTACTCGCGTTGCCAAAGCTCGCCGCTGATCTCACCCAAAGATCGAGTTGTCATGGAGCGCCAAAAGGCCATCCATTTTCCGAGCGAAATGTCTCCAACATTCGGCGCACAGAACAAATGAATGTGATCCGGCATCACCATGTAACGACCCACCAGCCATGTATCCGCCGTCTGCCACGCCTTGCACAATGCATCGTGGACGGCATCTCGATGCAGGCGGCGTCGACGATCTTTGGTGCAGCAGGTGATGAAGATAAGCGGACTTGGGTGATTGGGATCGGGTGGCCAATGGGCAGGGCGCTTCCGGTATGAGGATGCATTCATTCAAGGAGCCTAGGTTACAAAGCGGGCTCTTGGAGGGCCGCGCTCCAGCGCGGCTGCTGTTGCTTGGCAAGTGGGCCGAAAGAGCAGCGCCGCGGGAGCGGCGCCCTCCATAAAGCGCCGCAGGAGCGACGCCCTCCATAGAGCGCCGCGCTGACCGACTGAGCCAGCCTTTGGAGGGCCGCGCTCCCGCGCGGCTGCTGTTGCTTGGCCATCGTGCTGCAGATCAGCGCCGCAGGAGCGACGCCCTCCATAGAGCGCCGCGCTGACCGACTGAGCCCGCTCTTGGAGGGCCGCGCTCCCGCGCGGCTGCCTTTTCCCCCAGCAACCGCAATGCCTACCGCCGCGGCCAGTGCCGAATCGTCACCGCTTCAATGTCATCGGCGGGCACAAACCCAAATATCTGCGCATAGAACGACAGCTCTGCTTCCTGCGCGCGGATGATGTTGGCGGCCTGGCGGAAGCCGTGTTGCTCACCGGCAAACTCGATGTAGGCGTGGGGGACGCCACGCGCGTCAAGCGCGTTGACGATCATTCGTGACTGCGCTGGCGGCACGACTTTATCCTCGCTGCCTTGCAAGGTGAGCAACGGTTCCTGGAAGCCGTCGAGATGGTGGATCGGCGAGCGCGCGCGATACAACTCAGGATCGGGTTTGCCCACCAGCGAAACGTCGTAATGGCGCTCGAACTTGTGGCTGGTGGCGGCCAAGGCGGCGATATCGGACACCCCGTACAGGTTGGTGCCGGCCTTAAAACGGTCATGGAATGCGAGCGCGGCCAAGGTAGTAAAACCGCCGGCGCTGCCACCACGGATTGCCACCTTGTCGCCATCGACCAGCCCTTGCGCTACCAGATAATCCACCGCAGCGATGGCGTCTTCGACGTCGACCACGCCCCACTGCTCATGCAAGCGTTCGCGATAGGCGCGGCCATAGCTGGTCGAGCCACCATAGTTGACATCGACCACGGCGAAGCCACGACTGGTCCAGTACTGCCGCGACAGATTCAGGGTGGCTTTGGATACCGAGGTCGGCCCGCCGTGAACGGTAACGATGAGCGGCGGCTTACTACCTGCCTTACCGCGCAGGGTCGGGTGTGTCGGTGGATAAAACCAGGCATGCGCTTCGCCGAGGCGAGTGGGGAAGCGCAGCGCCTGCGGCACCGACAAATAGCCGCGATCAATGCCGAGTTTCGATGGTTGATGCAGCACGCGATGGCTGCCACTGGCAGTGTCGATCTCGATCAACACGCCGTGGTCATCGGCCGCATAAGCGAACGCCACTGCGCGTGTGGCATCCAGCCAAGCGACTTCGCCGAACGCCTGAAAGGGGAGGTTTAGCGCGCGGTATTGGCCATTGATATCGACAATGCCGAGCTGATCGACAGCCGCCTTACTGGTTCGTGCCAGCAGCGTGCCAGCGGCGTTCTGCTGATAGCTCTGCGCACCCAATTGCCACAACGGACCCGCCCACTCGCGTGCCATCGGCACCACCGCGACCGGCTTGCCGTCTTGCCAGCGGTGCAGGTTCCAATAGTCGTCAAAGTCAGCAACGGCATAAAGGTCACCATTGTTGCCAAACCTAGGTTCAAGCGCAGCGACGCGCGCGTTGTCGATGAGAGTAGTGGTTGCGGTCGGAACACCGGCTTCCAGCTCAGCAAGCTTGAGTCGCGTGCTATCCCAAGGCATCGACGGGTGGTCCCATTCAATCCACGCCAGCCGTTGGCCATCCGCGGAAACGCGCGGATTGGCAACGAAATCCGCACCGCTCACCAGCACCGTGCCGGCGCTCTCAACACCCACGCGTGGCAAGGGCAGGGCGACAATCTGATTGCGCTCCTCGCCATGCTCAGCAACGGTTGCAGGACGGTGATCCTCGCGCACCCACAACATGCGTTGATTGGCCGCGTCGAACGCGCCATCGGCGAATTGAAAGCCCGCCGGTGTGATGGCGAACGGTGTCTGTTCGCGGCCTTGGAAGTACAGGCGCTGGTCGGCGAAGTTGGCGAACACCACGCCATCATCCAACAACAAATAGGCGTTGCCGCCGTATTCGTGAACGCGGGTACGGACATTGAAATCGGCTGGCGTGAGCTGGCTCAAATTGCCATCGGCGAGCTGCATCAACACCTGCCTGCCGCGCTCGGCGGGTCGGCTCTCGCGCCAAAAAATTGCGCCGTCCTGCACGCGCAGGTCGCTCATGCCGATGCCGGCCTCAGCCAAGTCCGCTGCGCGGATCGGACTGCTCCAGCTGCCATATGGCACGACGTCTGAGGGCTCGGTCATGGGTACTCGGGTGGCGGGTGAGGTGCAGGCAGCGAGCGTGAGCACGGTCAGGCTCGTGAGCCACGCGATAGCTAGAGATTTCATCGGCAGTAGTCTGATTGCAGCGAGGCCGATACTTTGCCAGAGGCAACTGCAATTGGTGAGGCAGGATCGCAGGGTGCCCTGCAACCGCGCCTCATGGCAGCATCGGCACCGCGATCATCAATTCAGTCGAGTAACTTTCGATCCGGGCGATCGCGAGGGTGCCATCGGCGGCCACTGCAATGCTGGCGCGCACCACATCGGGATAGCGTTCGGTCGCTTGCCGCTGCGGCTCACCATCCGGCAACGGTTGCCGCCATAGCGCACCGTCGTACGCAAACCAAAGTGCGTCGTCGACGAGTGCGAACGCCTCGCCGGGGACATCAAGTTGGGCGATTTGGCGAGTCTGCCGCGGTGCATCCAGCGCAGCCAACAGCAACTGTGATTGCCCCGGTGCTCGCCACACCAGCCAACGCGAGGTGGCATGAAACGTCGCCACTGGCCCGATGTCTACGGGTGCCGCTGCCGAGGCACCGTGCAAGCGCTGCTCAAGCCTGAAATTGCCTTCGGTACCGCGACGGAACAGCAAACGATCACCGACATCAATGCCACCGAACGCGTCATCGATATCGTCGCTGAGTGGTGTCAGTGAACCGTTGTCGAGATGGTAGCGATACAGCGCGGTGCGGCTGCCGGCGTACGCGGTGAGCAACAATGATTTGCCGTCGGGGGCAAAGCTCGGACGCACCCAGCGCTTGCGCGGGTCCAGCCTTAGCGCGGTGGTCGCGCCGCTGGCGCGATCAACCAGGAGGATCGCCTCGCTGTCGCCACGATTGCTGACCAAGGCCAGTTGCCGGCTATCAGGGGAAAACGCCGGATTGGATTCGAAGCGATTGGAGCTGGCGATCGTATGCCAGTCGGCTTCGTCGACTCCGCGCAGCCAGATTTCACCGTCAAAACTGGTCTGCATCCAAACCACGGCGCCGTCAGCAGCGACATCCAACGCGCTGGCACCACGCCCGCCCAACAACTCTGGCTTCTGTCCGGGCCGCAGTCGGTGCAGCGCGCGATACAAGGTGAGATCGCCGGCGACCAACAGGCTGTCGCCGGCACGGTCGAATGCATGCCCAAACACCGGCTCGGGTCGCGCAAGTAGCGCTCGCCGCTCGCTCACGTCGGGCCAAGCGCTCAGCCAGAGTTGGCGCTCGCCGCTTTGCATCGAGGCATACGCCAACTGGCTAGCATCGGCTGAAAGCTGTGGATCGACGTGCGCGCCTTCGGCCAGACTCGGCTCAGTCAGGCGCGTGATCGCGCCACTGCTGCGATCAAGCCGCGCCAGTCCCGCAGCGGAACGCTGCGCATCCACGGGCTCAACGGTCAGCAACAGCGACGCGCCGTTGTCGAGCCACTGCAATCCACCCATCGCGCTATCCGCACAGTCAGCGAGCCGACTGGCTTGACCATCGAGCACGCCGACGCGCCACACCTCGCAGCGCTCGGCTGGCCAATGCAGCACGGCGATCTCGCTGCCATCGGGCGATGGCTCGGGTTTACGCACCGCCCCCGCGGTCGACCACAGCACGCGCTCGGCCTGACCATTCCGATCCACCATCAGTAGCTCGCTGGCAAAGCCCGTTGCGGCGCGGCGGACGTAAACCACGCGTCCCAAGGGATCGAATTGAGGATCCAATTCAAGACGGTCATCGGCACTCAACGGTCGTGCGGTCAACAGATTGACTTGCAGTGCTGAATCAGCCGGCGGCGATCGCCAATGATTTGCCAGCAGACCTATGGTCAGAATCAGCAGTGCGAGCGCCGAAACCAGCGGCCACCGTGGCCGGGATCGGGACGATGGGATGGGGTGGGAAGCGGTCGCTGAGTTAATCGGTGAGATGATCGCTGGCGTGATCGCTGGCGCGATCAGAGGGGGCCGAATTAGCTCGGCAGCGACGGGCTGGGCTGTCTCCTTTAGAGCTTGCGGCAAAGTCACCGCCGCAATCAGCCGGTAGCCACCTTTGGCCAGAGTCTGGATATAGCGCGGCTCGCGCGCATCGTCCGCCAGCGCCGCTCGCAGTTCAGCAATGGCGCGCGACAGCACTTCGTCGTTGACCATGCGCCGACTCCACACCTCGTCGATCAACTGTTCGCGACTGACCACCGCGCCCGGCTCGCGCAGCAAGCGCCGCAACAAGCGATCCAACAGCGGTTTGAGTTGGCGTTCGTCCTCGCCTCGCGTCAGCAGCCGCAGCTCAGGACGATAGGTCCATTCGCCGAGTTGCACCTGTTCGGGAAGAGGGGTTTCCGCATTGGCCATGCCACATGCTAGCCCGCAGCCATGGGAAACGCGCCGAAAAGGAGGAAAAAAAGAGGTCTCCCAAAGCTCTTGCGAAGGTGCAGAAGTTTCCGTCTGTCGAGACTGGCAGCCCACCCAGACGAGGTTCCACCATGCGCAAACCCGCCCTGCTATCCGCCGTATTTTTGGCCGCCGCCGCGTTGACCAGCGCGGTCAATGCACAGGCACCGTGCAGCCACCATCTGCTGGTCAGCGGCTATTTCTCCAACAACATCGCGATTTTTGATGCCTGCAGCGGTGCCTTTGTGCGCAACCTCGATAGCGACAACCGCATCCGCGGTCCGCAAGCCGTTCGCTTGAACAGCGATGGCTTGCTGTATGTGGTCAGCGAAGGCAACGACCGCATCCTGCGCTACAACTCGATTACCTACGCCTACGTCGATACCTTTGCCCAGCTGAGCACCAACTTCGATCCCACCGGCCTAGACATTGGCCCGGCTGATGACGACGTCTATGTGGGTAGTTACGGCACCAGCAGAGTGGTTCGTTTGGACGGCCAAACCGGCACACTGGTAGCCACGGTGTTGCCGTCCGACACCAGCCTGCGCGGCGTCGACAACGGGCTGGGTTTTGGTCCCGACGGCTTGCTTTACGTGCCTGGCTACGACTCCGACAGCGTCGCGCGAGTCAATACCAGCAGTGGTGCGGTGCAGGCCAGTTTTGTGGCGGCGCGCGCCGGCGGCCTGGATGAGACCCGCGGGATCTTGTTTGAGCCAGGCGGTCAGACATTCCTGGTCAGCGGCGAGGGCAGCGGCGCGATCTACCGTTTCCGGATCAGTGACGGTGGCTTGGTGCAGACTCTGATCAGTGGCCTGTCGCGACCGACAGGCATGCTGATCGCTCCTGATGGCAGCTTGCTGGTTCTGGCAGGCGCGGCACGCGTCTCTCGCTTCAACCGCGAGACCGGCGCGCCGCTGGGGACCTTGCTGGAAGCGGGCACATCCGGCGTCAACGGCGGCACCTTTCTCACCTTGGTGCCGAACCCGACACTGGCCGTCGATGGCACCCAGATCGGCACCCAGTATTGGATTGCTGGCGCCGGCAACGCGCAGGCGCGGCGGCTGGATGTCGAGTTGAACAGCAGCACGGGTACGGAGTTCGGCGCTAACTTCAATCCCGCCGATGTGGTCAACAAGCGCTGGGGCAGCATGTCGATGCAGTTTCAAGCCTGCGACCGCGCGATTTTCAGCTACAACTCGACCGGCGCGAACAGTGCGAATTTCGGCAGCGCCAATTACGAAGTGACTCGGATAGTCGACTCCGAGGCCACGATAGCCTGCCGCGCGGCCGGATTTGCCCAGGTTACCGGCTTCAGCTGGATGGCCGGCACCTGGTTCAACACGCAGCGCAGTGGCGAAGGTCTGACGATTGAAGTGTCGGCCACCGGGACTGTGGTTGCCGGGTTTTTCACCCACCTTCCGCGGGGGTTTTGAGGCGGCAAACGATCTCAAGCCTCAGTTCGTGGCCTGACCGCTCACCATCCGGTCCGGCCCCACGAGCCGCGTCCCCGCTGTTGTAGGAGCCCCGGACGGCGCGTTGCTCTTCGTGACGCCAATCCTTTCGCGCCTTCCGGCGCTCCTACAACCGCATCAGGAGTCAGTTGTTATTCGATGAACGACGCATAGCGAGCGACTTCACTGGCTTGGCAGTACACGGGCACTGCCGCCGCACCTGTGTCATTCCCTCTTGATCCATGCTCTGCTTGCATCAAGGGGGAGCACTCATGACAAGCAGCAGCACCGACCGCCCATTCGGATTCTGGACCGCGACCGCTTTGATCATGGGCGGGATGATTGGGTCCGGTATCTTCTTGTTGCCAGTGGCGATCGCGCCTTATGGGTGGACCGGCGTGTTGGCGTGGATCATCAGCATTGCGGGTGCGCTGTGCATCGGCTTCGCTGTCTCACGGCTCACTCAATCAATGCCGAAGGAAACAGGCGTTGTGGCCACCACTGGCGTCGTGCTCGGGCCGATGGCGGCCGCGCTGGTGGGTTGGAGTTATTGGGTATCGGTATGGGCTGCTGTGGCCGCCATCGCGGTGGCGGCGACCAGCTACCTGAGTGTGTTCGTGCCAGCGCTCAATGCAACGCCTTTGCGTGGCGCGCTGACGTCGGTGGCGATTCTGTGGGCGCTGACGGGACTCAATCTGGCGGGTGCTGTTGTGGTGGGTCGGTTCCAGGTCTTGACCACGGTCTTGAAGCTGCTGCCGTTGCTGGTGGTCGCGGTGATCCTCATGGTGATCGTGCCGACCGGCGCGGCACCGCTGCCGCCTTTGCCCACTCTGGACGTCGGTCTGACCGGGTTGTTTGCTGCCGTCACCCTGACCTTGTTTCCGATGCTCGGTTTTGAATGCGCAGGCATCGCCGCTGGGCGCGTGCGTGATCCCGCGCGCACGGTGATGCGGGCGACGATGGTGGGCACGCTGCTGACCGGATTGATCTACATCCTGGTGTGCTCCGGC
>JANNWF010000614.1:0-3211 GCA_031408455.1 Pseudoxanthomonas sp.
ACATGAGGGTGGACAGGGCCTTGCGTGCCGAAGTGCTCGACGGCGTGATCGCGAACCTCAACCGCTACTACATCTTTCCAGACCAGGCCGAGCAGATCGAACTCGCGCTCAGGACGAAGCAGACGAGCGGCGCTTACGACAACATCACCAACGCCGAAGACTTTGCTGCGACCCTGACTCGCGACATGCATGCGGTCAATCACGACCGCCATCTGAACGTGGGTTACAGCGAAGCAGTACTCACCGAAGCCGAGTTCGAGGAGCCCGCCGAAGGCGCGCCGAGCGCCGAGCAACTGGCGGAGCTCAAGCGACTGAACTACGGCGTGCATTCGGTCAACCGGCTGCCTGGCAACATCGGCTATATCGATCTGCACGCTTTCGCGCCGGCCAACCAGGTCGCGTCCCGATTTGCTGCGGCGATGACCTTGCTGGCCGATACCCACGCGCTGATCATCGACCTGCGTGCCAACCACGGCGGCGAGCCGGAGACCGTGGCGCTACTGGCCAGCTATCTGTTCGAAAAGCGCACGCACCTGAACGATATCTACCTGCGCGACGGCGATCAGACCATCGAGATGTGGACGCAGGACACGCTGGCCGGGCCGCGCTACGGCGAGCAGCGCAAGGTCTATCTGCTGATCAGCCCGGAGACCTTCTCGGCCGGCGAAGACTTCGCCTATGCGTTGAAGAACCTCAAGCGCGCAACCCTGATCGGCGAACCCACCGGCGGCGGCGCTCACCCCGGCAGCGCGCACCGCCTGAATCAGCACTTCGCCATGATCGTCCCCAGCGGACGCTCCATCAGCCCCATCACCCATACCGACTGGGAAGGCGTGGGCGTGTTGCCCGATGTCGAGACGGATCCGGCCGATGCGCTTGAGCATGCCCAGGTCCTGATCCTGAAGGCGCAACTGGCCGATCAAAAAAATCCGCTCATCCGCGAAGCTCTGGCGGAACGTCTGGCTGAGCTCGAGTAATCGCGCGCCCTTCGACCGCGGCGGGCAGGTGCAGGATCGCGCACGCTCGCGCGATTCCAGTGGCGTCCTTGCGGGCCGCTGGCGGGTCGGACCGAACCCCCAGGAAGCGGTGTTCGTCGTTGGCTTTGACGTCAGCCGGGGCTACATCGAAAGCAGCCCCTCTGCCGCGCCACATGGCGTCACCCGCGAATGACAGCTTTCACTTTTTTGCCGATGTACTTGAGTGACTCTTGTGGGTCGGCATCAGGTTGGGCACCCTGCCGAGCTGCTGCTTGACGCCAGCAAGCAATGGCTGGGATGTGCTCGGGGCGGTTTCGGGAGTGGGAATGGGCAGGCGGTTCTGGATGGATTCCTTGGATTTTGGAGGGGCTCAGCACTCGGCAGTGAGGCCGGATCTGGTGGAGCGCACTCTAGGAGTCCGCGACTCGCACTTGAACGGCCGCGGCTGGCAAGGCGGCCTTGCAGATTTCGCAATAGTCGAAGGCGGCTGCGCCGCCCTCCGGCCGACCCAGTCAGCACGACAAGATGGATAGGATCGAGGAGATGGCCGTCTTCCTGGCGGTGGCCGACAGCGGCGGGTTCGCCGCCGCCTCGCGCCGACTGAGCCTCTCTGCGCCGACCATCACCCGTGCGATTGCGGCGGTCGAAGCGCGGGTCGGTGCCGAGCTGTTCGTCCGCACCACCCGCTTCGTGCGTCTCACCGATGCCGGCACCCGCTACATGGAGCGTTGCCGACGCATCCTGCGCGATCTGGAGGAGTCCGAAGCGCACGCTGCCGGCGCGCATCTAGCCCCACAGGGGACGCTGGTAGTGGCCGCGCCAATTCTGTTCGGGCAACGACTGCTGCTGCCCCTTCTGGTCAAATTTCTGCAAGCGTTTCCTGCCGTTTCGGCGCGCGCGCTGTTGGTGGATCGACCCGTTCTGCTCGACGAGGAAGGCGTGATGCTGCCTTCCGCGTGGGCATCCTGCCCGATTCATCGCTGGTGGCGACGCCGCTGGGCCATGTCCGCCGCGTGCTCTGCGCCAGCCCGCATTATCTCGACCAGCACGGCAGGCCGCAGCACCCGGAAGACCTCGCCCAGCACACCGTCGTGGCCTCGGCGGCGGATGGTCGCAGCGACCGTTGGACCTTCATCGACGGCGAACAATCAACGGACGTCGACATCGCGCCGCGGCTGATCGTATCGACCAATGAGGCCGCCATCCTAGCCGCCGAGGCGGGTGTCGGACTGACCCGGGTGATGTCTTATCAGATCGATGACGCGCTGCGTGCCGGCCGCCTCGAGCGCCTGCTGCAGCGCCATGAGTCGGTGCCGCTGCCAGTTTCGCTGGTCACCCTCGAAGGACGCCGTGCCGCCGCCAAGCTGCGCAGCTTTGTCGGCTTCGCCGCGGAACGCCTGCGCGGTCATCCGGCACTGTTCGGCTAAATCGATGGATCGCATCCTCGAAATGACCGCGTTCGTCGCGGTAGCCGACGCCGCAAGCTTCAGCGCAGGTGCCAAGGCGCTGGGGCTGTCGGCATCAACCGTGACCCGCAGCGTTGCCGCACTCGAGTCACGGCTGGGAGCGCGCCTGCTGCTGCGCACTACACGCGCAGTGCGGCTCAGCGATGCCGGACGCCAGTTTCTCGACGACGCCAAACGTCTGCTGCGCGACATCGAGGACGCCGACCAAGCGGAGGGCAACGCCGCCGGGCGCGCCCGCGGCGAACTTCGGATTACCGCGCCCATCCTGTTCGGCGAGATGCATCTGCTGCCAGTGTTGCGCGAGTTCCTCGACCTATACCGCGACGCCCGCGCGCGCCTACTGCTGCTCGACCGGGTCATCAACATCATCGAGGAAGGCATCGACCTCGCGCTGCGCATCGGCCGGTTCGACGACAGCAGCCTGTGCTCGATCGAAGTTGGCCGCGTGCGCAGGATGCTGGTCGCGAGTCCCGACTATCTCGAGCGCCACGGCGCGCCAGCGCACCCGCGTGAACTCGACCACCATCGAATGGCGCAATCGATAGGCAACAGCGCCAGGCGCGAGTGGTTGTTCCGCGAGCACGGGCAGCCGCTGTCGATCTCCATCGAGCCAACACTCACGGTGAGCAGTCTGCGTGCCACCGTTGATTGCGCCCGCGAGGGCTGGAGTCTTGCCCGGGTGCTGTCCTATCAGGTGCGCGACGAACTCAAGCGCGGCGCGCTCATCGGTGTGCTCTGCGAGTTCGAGCCGGTGCCGCTGCCGGTCTG
>JANNWF010000615.1:0-1602 GCA_031408455.1 Pseudoxanthomonas sp.
CGATGTGACTCGGTGCCGGGTTTTGAAGTGAACATGCGGATGGCGCTGCGCGCACAAAATCAGTGCCGCGCCACGGCCGAGACGCTGGCAACGATCAAGAACCCTCCGGTGATCTTCGCCAAGCAAGCCAACATCGCTAACGGGCCGCAGCAAGTGAACAACGGCGTGCCCGTCGCGCGAGCGGAAAACGAATCCGCGCCGATCAAACAAAAGGAAGTTGCGCATGAAGACACGCAATGGATGGACACCCGAACGCCGCGCGCGCCAAGCCGAAGCGATCCAGCGCTGGAAGCCGTGGGAGCAATCGACCGGCCCCAGGAGCGATGACGGCAAGGCAAAGGTGGCGCGCAACGCCTACAAAGGCGCAGCTCGCAAAATGCTGCGCGGGCTGGCGCGACAGTTGCGCCAGATGGAGATTCTCTGATCGAACATCCAAAGAGCAGCCGGGTAGTGGGCTGCGCTAAACCGGAGCCGCACAACGCTCGCATCGCTGCCAGTGGCGACCGGGCGCAGCAGCTGGGCTTCGAATCAGGATGTCGTGTCGCTTCTGGTCATTCGGAGTCCATCAGCAAGTGCGCCAGAGGCTTCAAGAATTGCATGACATAAGCCGAGCCGAGGTACAGCGACACGGCTGACAAGCGCTCAGACCGCAGCCCGCACCCGCCACGGTGGATGCTTGCGATTCTCGCCAGCCCAATACAAGCAGATCACGTTGCCCGCCGGATCGCTGAGCCGCGCCTCGCGCCACAGCCAGCGCTCATCCGTCGGCAGCTTGCTGAAAATCACACCCAGCGCCAGCAGCGACGCCACCCTGCGATCAAGATCCGCACACTCGAAGTACACCACCACCCCACTGTCCCGCGGCAGCGCCTCAGCCAGATGCACAGAGAACGTGGCCTCACCTTCGGGACACTCGAATCGCGCGTAGTGCGGCGAGCTGACGATGAGGCCGAAACCGAGGCGTTCGTAGAACGCGACGGAGGCGGCGATGTCGGTGGCGGGGAGAGTGACTTGATTGAGATTCATGGGATGCTTGGGGAGCGTGAGTGACGGCACTTGGATATCGAGGGAGCGAGAAGCAACGCTTGCAGTTGCCGACCCAAGCCGAACCAACAAAGCGCTGCTGGTTGCTCGCAACACGAAGAATGAAGTTACCAGCGAGAGTCAACCCGCCGCGCAATGCCTGAGTCAAACCTTGCGCGTTGTGTGAACCCAATTCCAGCCAATGCCGTCCAGCCATGCCGCCATCAAGCACCTCCTATGAATTGCCGGTTGCCGCCCCCCGCTCCTCCATTCGGGAGGACGGCATCGAGTACGGCTTCATTGGCAAGCTGCAGGGCCTGAAGTACGACTACCGCGCGGACATCCGTGACCGGGCTGCACTTGAGCGCAATTTCCGCGAGAAGTTCGAGGCGCTAAACCGAGTCCGACTCACCGATGCCGAGTTCAACCGGCTGCTGGATGAGATCGTCACGCCCGATGTCTACACCGCCGCCAAGACGCTGCGCCAGATCAATGCCTTCACCCGCGATGACGGCACACCGCTGAACTACACCTTGGTCAACCTCAAGGACTGGTTCAAGAACAGCTTCGAGGTCGTCA
>JANNWF010000616.1:0-3234 GCA_031408455.1 Pseudoxanthomonas sp.
GTCGCTAGAGAAGTCGGCGCTGGACCTGAGCGGTTCGGGCACCAGCGAACCCGTCTCCGGCACCGGCGTCACCGTGACCTACGGCGCCGGCCGCGACAATGCGACCGGCTTCGGCATGGTGCAGGCCAAGGCCGCACACAACCGCATCCTCGCCTCAGGCTGCGGTCTGTAATTCACTAGCACTCAACTCAATAACATCCTCAGGGCGCCTTCGGGCGCCCTGCTTTTTTTGGCGCGGCAAATTTTGCCGCGTATTCCGCAGCGCATGGGTCAAGTCTTGAGTTGACGCATCCACCATCCACCTTGGCAGCTCACCTAGCGTGGCTTTTGCCCCAGTTGTGCGGCCCGGCGATGCCGAAATACCACTCACAGACGTCCGATCCGTACCCAATGGCGCGGCTGCCGCCTAGCCGCCAAACTGCCAGAAAAGGGCGTTTGAATTTCCCATACCTCAAACAGACTGCTAAGCAGCTCAGCAAGCGCATGTTAAGTCTGATGCAGACCAATGGGGATGACATCAAAGTCATGCACAGCAGGCGGGCCTCCCGCGAGGGCCGGGGATTTGCTGGATGATGAGGAGCCGCTCTAGCCGGGTGGCAAAAACCGGTTGATATGTGCATGTATGTGCACATATACTTTTGGTCATGAACATCCCTACGTCACGAACTCAAGCAGCCGACGCCTGTATAGAAATCTTGGACGCTGATTTCTTCCGCGCGTTGTGCGAGCCAGCACGCCTGCAGGTGTTTCGCCAACTGGTGTTGATCGGTCGCGCGGACGTTAGCACCATCGCTCAGACCATGCCGCAAGACCGCTCGGTCATCGCGCGACATTTGCAGGTGTTGGAGCGCGCCGGTGTGGTGCAGTCGCAGACCGAAGGGCGTCACACCTTTTATGAGATTGATGGCCCTTCCATTACCAGCCGCTTGGAGCAGATGGTTGCATTGATGGGGGCGTTGGCACCGCTGTGCTGCGCGGGCAAGAAGCCTTAATTTTTTATCGTTATGTGTGCATATGGATGCACATGTGCTTGCGTTATAGAGGTCTTATGAACACTATTAAATCGCTCAGAATCGGCTTTCCGTTCCTTCTGCTCTTTCCTCCGGCCCTCACGGCGCTGCTTATTTGGTGCGATGTAGCGGGCCCGTTCGCACTGACGATCGCCACAGTCACCTTGATCGTGGGTGCAACAGCGATCGAGCGCTGGCGGCCATTTCGTGCTGCTTGGAACACGGTGGACGGCCCGGAGCTAGGCACCGATCTTGCCTACATCGCACTTGCCTCGGTCCCCGATCGCCTGACGCGTCTTGCGGTCGAGGCCGCCGGCGTTGCCCTGTTGGGTGCTGCCGTCGCTGAGGGGCCGTTGTCGTCGTTGTTGTCACCAGCGGCATGGGCGGTGGGCCTTTCGGCCTTTGTCGTCTCGGACGCCGCGAAGTACGCGATTCACCGCGCCTCGCACAAGTTCCCGTGGTTGTGGCGCTTCCATTTCGCGCACCACCAGCCAAGCCGCCTTACGGCTCTCAATGCGCTGCGGCTGCACCCTGTCAACATGGTCTACAACAGCGCAATCGACACCTTCGTCGCCATCGCGTTTGGCGTAAGTCCCGAGATTGCGGCGGTGTTTGCTACGTTGCGCGCGTCGGTAGCTGTGGTGACGCATGCCAACATCGATGTCGAAGCACAGTGTCAGTGGTTGTTCAACGCGCCAAGCTACCACCGCCTGCACCACGCGATCGACATCAAGACGGCGAACCACAACTACGCCTCCACGTTGCTCGTTTGGGATCGCTTGTTCGGCACGCTGTTGCGCGGCAAGGCTCCTGACGTCATCGGCATCGCAACGCCCTATCGGCAGGCGCAGAGCTATCGCGGGCAGTTGTTACAAGCAGTGTGCACCCATCGGCTCGACACGACGTGCGTCCTGGCGCGCTGGCCGTGGCTCACGCGGTGACATGGCCGGCGCCTGGTTCACCTATCCGGTGCAAGTGCTGATAAAAGTATCGCTGATCACCCCATAAGCGTCTTCCTTGAGGAGCTTGACGCCAAGGGCGGCATCATCAGTGGGCTTAATCGGTGCGCTGCTGAGCATGAGGCAACACTGGGACATCCGCACACCGCACTGGCTGGGTTACCTCATTGCGCATGTCACAGCTGGACGGTGTCATCGGTTGATGGACGGAACCGGCGGCCAGCAGCAGGACAACTAGGATTGAAGCGGAAGCGCCGCAACGAGTGGCGTGCATAGGACTCTCTTCCTCAGAAATGCGGGGCTGGATCATTCTGCGCGAACTTGCGCCACGGTTCGGGTTCGTAGTGATCGTGACGGCAGTCTGACTTAGCTCCGGCCACACTCATTGCTTGATCCACACCTCATCCCAGCCATGCTGATTGCTGATCTCGAAGAACCTGTGCACGCCGTCATCACTGGTGCCAGTCAAGGCATCGGCTTGGCGCTGACCAAGCAATTGTTGGCTGATGCTGGCGTCGCGCGTGTCATCGCATTGGCGCGTTCAGCGTCGAGCTCACCCGCCTTGCAGGAGTTGCGCAATGAGCACGGCGCGCGCTTGTGCTGTGTCGCCGCCGACCTCACCCAGGAAAGTGAAGTCGCGGCATTGGCCGACCACATCGCGATCGCGTCGCCGCGGCTGCATCTGTTGTTGAACTGCGCGGGCGTGCTGCATGGGCCGGCGTTGCTGCCGGAGAAATCGCTGGCCCAACTCAGCCTCGCCAATCTCCAGCAAGCCTTCGCACTGAACGCCTTTGCGCCCATTCTGTTGGTACAGCGGTTGCTACCGATGTTTCGACACGGGCGTTCGGCCGTGGTAGCGTCGCTATCGGCCCGAGTGGGCTCGATTGGCGACAATCGATTGGGCGGGTGGTACGCCTACCGGGCGTCGAAAGCGGCACAAAACCAGCTGTTTCGCACGCTATCCATTGAGATGCGGCGGATCAATCCACGCGCCGCCTGCGTGTTGCTGCATCCGGGAACGGTCGATACGCCGCTGTCGGCGCCCTTCAATGCGCGCGTGGCGGCGGATCATCTGTTTACGCCGGCACAGTCAGCGAGTCATCTGCTGGAGGTCGTCGCGCAATTGCGTGCCGCTGATAGCGGCCGTTTCATCGCTTGGGATGGGAGTGACATCGCCTGGTAGTCGCGGACTTGTCGAAAGCGGTGGACTCAACGCGATTGAATGCGCGCTGTGCTCAGCCCGATCAAGCGCGACACCACGGTGG
>JANNWF010000617.1:0-7153 GCA_031408455.1 Pseudoxanthomonas sp.
GGACAAGCGCCGTTCACGACAACCCCGCACGTTTTTCAAAACTTGGGCGATGGCACCTACTTTCATTCTGGCAGCCTAGCCATCAGGCAAGCGATTTCGGCCAAGGTCAACATCACTTACAAGATTTTGTACAACGACGCGGTAGCGATGACCGGCGGCCAGCCCGTCGACGGCAACTTGAGCGTGCCCGACATCTGCTGGCAGGTCCGCTCAGAAGGCGTGGCGACCATCGTCGTGGTGAGTGACGACATCGCCAAATGGTCGAAGCCTGAGATCTTCCCGGCGGGCGTGACCTTCGAGCACCGTGACCAATTGGACGAGGTGCAGAAGCGCCTGCGCGAAGTGCAGGGCACCTCGGTGCTGGTGTTCGATCAAACCTGCGCCACCGAAAAACGCCGCCGCCGCAAGCGCGGCAAGATCGAAGATCCGCAGAAGCGCGTCATGATCAACTCCTTGGTCTGCGAAGGCTGTGGCGACTGCGGCAAGAAGAGTTTCTGCGTTTCCGTGTTGCCGAAAGAAACCGAGTTCGGGCGCAAGCGCGAGATCGATCAAAGTGGCTGCAACAAGGACTATTCCTGCGTCAAAGGTTTCTGCCCCAGCTTTGTCACCGTTCACGGCGGCCAGCTGAAAAAGCGCAAAGGTGTCAGCGCGGCCGAGCGTTTCGCCAAGCTGCCGATGCCGACCTTGCCGACGCTTGAGCGGCCTTGGAACATTCTCATCACCGGTGTTGGTGGAACGGGCGTGGTCACCATCGGTGCCTTGCTCGGCATGGCCGGGCACCTTGAGAACAAGGGCGCTACCGTGCTCGATCAGACTGGCTTGGCGCAGAAAGGCGGCGCGGTCACCACTCATGTGCGCATTGCCGCACAACCCGCCGACATCCACGCCGTGCGCATCGCCGCCGGTGAGGCTGACTTGGTGCTGGGCTGCGACATGGTGGTGGTAAATGATTATTGGGCGCTGTCAAAGATTCGCGCCGAACGCTCGCAAGTCGTGCTGAACACCTATCAAGCGATGCCCGGCACCTTCACCATGAAGCCGGATATGCAGTTCCCGGCCGCTGGCATCGTTGACGCCGTACGCACCGCGATGGGCGGGGCCGAGCCGATGCAAATTGACGCTACTGCGCTTGCCACCGCACTGCTCGGCGACTCGATTGCGGCCAATTTGTTCATGCTTGGCTACGCGTGGCAGAAAGGCTTGGTGCCGATCAGTTTTGATGCGATTGACCGCGCCATCGTCTTGAATGCGGCGGCCGTGACCATGAATCAACAAGCCTTCGCTTGGGGCCGGTTGGCGGCAGAAGACGTGCAGGCGGTGCGCGAAGCGGCCGGCTTGATTCCGCCCACCGACGAAGTGGCAGTGTTGCCGCTGGATGACGAGCGCGTCAGCAAAACCTTGGCCGAGCGGATTAGCCGCCGCGTCGGTTTTCTCACCGATTACCAAAACGCTGCCTACGCCAAACGCTACAGCGACCTCGTCGCCCGCGTGCAGGCGAGTGAACAAAAATCGGCCCCAGGTTCCACCGCTTTGACCGAAGCCGTCGCCCGCTACGCGTTTAAATTGATGGCCTACAAAGACGAGTACGAAGTCGCCCGTCTGTATACCTCCGGCGACTTCATCCGCCGGGTCGAGCGCACGTTTGAGGGCAAGTTCAGCTTGCACTTCCATCTTGCCCCACCGCTGCTCGCCAAGAAAAATGGCGAAGGTCATCTCATCAAAGCCGAATACGGCTCATGGGTGTTTAGCGCATTCAAACTGCTGGCCAAACTCAAAGGCTTGCGCGGCACCGCCTTCGACATCTTCGGCCGCACCCACGAGCGGGTGATGGAACGGCGCTTGATCGTCGACTACGCCACCGGCATCGACGAACTGCTAGCCAGTTTGAACCCCGGCAACGTCGCCTTGGCCGCTGAGATCGCTGCCATCCCCGAACTCATCCGCGGCTTCGGTCACGTCAAAGAGGCGCATCTGAAAGACGCGCTGGCGAAGCAGGGGGAGTTGTTGGCGCGGTGGCGGATGCCTGAGGTGGCACGGGCCGCTTAGTGGTTGCTCTCGCTGGCGAGCGCTTTTGTGCGTCTTTCCGGCGCAGGCCGGAATCCAATGGGTGATTCGTCATTCCGGCGAAAGCCGGAATGACGAGCCAATCAAAATTCCAGCATTCGCCGGAACAAAAGCCAACCCCTCACCCCTGATCCAATCCCGGCAACTCATCCACCACCCGCTGCATACGCGCATGCGGATCGCCGCTTTGCAGCAGCCGTTGTTGGGCGGCGGTGTCGAAGGGGAGGAGTTCGGCGAGTCGGCAGCTCACCCATTGCGCTTGGTCGAAGCAGGCGCGCGGGGCTTTGGCGTGGGGGCCGCCCACCTGGGTGAGGATGTGTTCCAGCAACTGCACCAACAATGCGTGTTCGGGGCGCACGCATGCCAAGGCGTCGTCTTCGATGAACTCGACTTCACCGACGATCAGGCCGTTATCACGGACCTTGGTGCGCTCAACATGGAAGCGCTGGCCACCTTCGCAACTGATGCCGAGCATGCCGTCGGGCAGGGTGTAAAAATCGGTGATCTTGGCGGTAGTACCCAGCGCGGCAGGACGTGCTGGGAGTCCGTCTTCGGTGGCATCCAAGAACAGACACACGCCGAAGGGTCGCTGCTCGCGGGTGCACAGGCGGACCATATCGAGATAGCGCGTTTCAAAAATGCGCAGACGCAGCTCGCCGCCGGGAAACAGCACCATGCGTAGCGGAAACAGAGGCAGCTCATTGGCTTTCATTTGCAACCTCCCGCTTGCGGCTACCGCCGCCATCCGCCCGCCCCATTCCGCTTCCCCGCATCAGTCGCGCGCACGCACCAAAGCGGCAAAACGCGCGGGGGCACCCTCAAAACCGCCGTTCGACATGAACACCACGTCGTCGCCGCTTTGCACGCTGGCATCCAGTTCGGCGAGCAGCGCATCGACACTGGCGACCGCGACGCCTTCACCTTGCAAGGCCGCAACCACCGCATTGGCATCCCACGGCAATTCAGCACGACGTAGCATGACAACCCGATCTGCATCAGCCAGTGAAGGCGCGAGTTGCGCGGAATGTGCGCCCAGCCGCATCGAATTGCTGCGCGGCTCCAGCGCCACCACCACGCGTCGGCCACCGCCTGCGCGCAAGCCAGCCAGGGTGGTTTGAATGGCAGTGGGGTGATGGGCGAAGTCATCGAATACGCGAATACCGGCGTGCTCAGTGAGTAGCTCCATGCGCCGCTTCGGGCCGCGAAAACTCGTCAGTGCAGCCAGCGCCTCAATGACCTTGAACCCAGCGGCGTTGGCGGCTGCCACCGCGGCCAGCGCATTCATCACGCTGTGCCGACCGAGCATGCACCAACGCACTTCGCCGATCACCTCGCCATCGTGCAGCAAGCGAAACGACGAACCATCGGCATTGATGAGCTGCGCTTGCCAGTTCGCCTTGACCTTGGGGTCAACGCAGGGCCCGATTGCAAAGCGTTCGACCGGCGTCCAACAGCCCATCGCCAACACCTCAGCCAGCGCCGCGTCTTCGCCATTGACGATCAAGCGACCGCTGCTGGGCAAGGTGCGAATCAAATGGTGGAACTGGGTCTTGATGGCTGCCAGATCGGGGAAAATATCGGCGTGATCGAACTCAAGATTGTTGAGAACGGCAATCCGCGGACGGTAGTGCACAAACTTGCTGCGCTTGTCGAAAAACGCGGTGTCGTATTCATCGGCTTCAACGACAAAACTGGCACCGCTGCCAAGTCGCGCGGAGACCGGAAAGTTGCCGGGTACGCCGCCAATCAGGAAGCCCGGATCGCCGCCACAGGCATCCACGATATGCGCGAGCAGCGCGCTGGTGGTGGTTTTGCCGTGGGTGCCAGCCACCGCCAATACAGAGCGGCCGGGCAACACCCGCTCGGCCAACCATTGCGCGCCAGAGGTGTAATTGAAGCCTGCGTCGAGCACATGCTCCACCGCCGGATTGCCGCGCGACAATGCATTGCCCACCACCACTTGCTGCACATCAGCGGCGATATTCTCGGCCGCGTAGCCGCTGCACAGGTCAATTCCCAGAGCTTGCAACTGGATGCTCATGGGCGGGTATACCGCCGCATCGCTGCCGGCCACTTCATCGCCAAGTTCGCGCGCCAACGCGGCCAAGCCGCCCATGAAGGTGCCGCAGATACCGAGGATGTGCAGCTTCATGGCGAAGCAGTTGCGCCAAACAACATGCTATCGAGGCCGAGTTCTAGCAGAAACAGTCCGAACACCAGCAGCATCGCCGGTAGCCGTGGCCAATCTAGCGCATGGCGAAAAATATGGCCGTTGATCACCAGTTTCCAGCTGAGCATGGTCAGCGTGATCAAACTGAACATGGCTTGCTGCGGGGTCGGCTTTGCGCCGGGCACAAACGCTGGCAAGTCAGCAAAAAACAGCGCCAGCGGCAGCGATAAGGCCGACAGCAGCAAGCCAGCACCCGCCAACGCCGTAAGCGTCTGCACATAACGCGCTCGCTTGTCGCGCAGCCCCAACAGCAGCCACGGCATGCCCAGCAATAAGCTGAGCGACAAGATGATGCGTGGTAGCGCCTGCGGGAAGTCGATCAGCGTGGCGTAAAGCAAGTCGATGCCGACACCAGCGACGATCAAGCCACGCGCCAATGCCGGCGAATGTGGCAGATCCTGCGGTGCCCGCCGCAACAAGCAGAGTTCGAGCAGCTGGCTGATGATGGGTGTCATCGCAGACACTCCATTCGACAAATCAAGGTGCGCCCGCCGTACCGCCGTGTTGCGCTCAGGAAACCGCCGCCGCGTTGGCACTCGCCGTCCGCGAACTGACCGCAGTCAGCACACGCGCCAACACTTCTTCCATTGCGCCGACACCAAACACGCAGACCAGACGATTGCGGCCGCGGTAGTAGTCGATCACCGGTGCGGTTTGATCGGAGTACACGCGCAGGCGGTTGCGCACCGCGTCCGGACTATCGTCGGCGCGGCCTTCGGCTTGCGCACGACCGGCGATGCGTTGGATCAAGAGTTCAGTATCGACATCCAGTTGCACGGCGATATCGACCGGCTGACCCAAGCGATCCAGCAGCGCATCCAGCGCATTGGCCTGCACCAAGTTGCGCGGATAGCCATCCAGAATGAAGCCGTTGGCGGTGTCGGGCTGCCGGAGGCGGTCTTCCAACATGCCAAGCACGATGTCGTCAGACACCAACTCGCCGCGTTCCATCACGGTCTTAGCCTGCAAGCCAAGCGGTGTGCCCGCAGCCACCGCCGCGCGCAACAGATCGCCGGTAGAAATGTGCGGCAACGCCAGCGCTTCTTTCAGCCTAGCTGCTTGCGTGCCCTTGCCCGAGCCGGGCGCCCCCAGTAGTACCAGTCGCATGCTCGATTCAGTCCTGATGGTGTGCGCTTACTTAAGCCACGCGCGAGACCTTAAACTCGTCGGCGACCCCGCAGCGCAATGAACAGACACGCTAACTGCTGGCATGGGGCAAGTCAAACCGCATTGCAGCGCGCCAAAATCAAGGGGATTCACGTGGGCCAAGGCACTCTTCTGTATGCACAATCTGGCGGCGTCACCGCCGTCATCAACGCCACCGCGGCTGGCGTCATCGAAACCGCGCGCGCCAGCAAGCTGCGCGTGCTGGCTGCCAAGAACGGCATTATCGGCGCCTTGCGCGAAGAATTGATCGACACCCGCAAGGAATCCGTGGCCGACATTCGCGCGCTGCGCTACACGCCGGGTGGTGCATTCGGCTCCTGTCGCTTCAAGCTGAAATCGTTTACCGACAACCGCGCCCAGTACGAGCGCCTGATCGAGGTGTTCCGGGCTCACGACATTCGCTACTTTCTCTACAACGGCGGCAACGACTCCTCCGACACCGCCAACAAGTTGTCGATGATTAGCCGCGAACTCGGCTATCCGCTGGCCTGCATCGGCGTCCCGAAAACGGTCGACAACGACCTCGCCGTCACCGACTGCTGCCCCGGCTTTGGCTCGGTTGCCAAATACACGGCGGTGTCGGTGCTGGAGGCGAGTCTGGATGTGGCCTCGATGGCCGAGTCCTCAACAAAAGTCTTTGTGATGGAAGTGATGGGTCGCCACGCCGGCTGGATCGCGGCGGCCGCCGGCATGGCCCAACGCGGGCCGGACCAAGCGCCGCATCTGATTCTGTTTCCGGAAAAGCGCTTTGATGAGGAAGAGTTTCTGGCCAAGGTCAAAGCCACCGTCGAGCGTGTCGGCTGGTGCACCGTGGTGGTGTCGGAAGGGCTGCGCTGGCCGGATGGGCGCTTTGTCGCTGAGGCAGGCAGCGTTGACGCGTTCGGCCACTCACAGCTTGGCGGCGTGGGCCCGACGATTGCGCAACGGATCAAGGAACGCTTGGGCTACAAATTCCACTGGGCGGTGCCCGATTATTTACAGCGCTCGGCGCGTCATCTGGCGTCCAAGACCGACGCCGAGCACGCCTACGCAGTCGGCAAGGCAGCGGTGGAGTACGCGTTGGCCGGGCAGAATGCGGTGATGCCGATCATCAAGCGCGTGTCCGATGCGCCGTATCGCTGGCGTATCGAATCGGCGCCGCTGTCGAAGGTCGCCAATCACGAGAAGGTGTTGCCGAAGAACTTCATCCGCAAGGATGGCTACGGCATTACCGACGCGGCGCGCCGTTATTTCGAGCCGCTGATCCGCGGTGAAGACCCGCCGCCGTATGGCAAGGATGGCTTGCCGAAGTACGTGACGCTGAAGAACTTGGCGGTGGCGAAGAAGCTGGCCGAATATCAGATCAAGGACGCATGATCGATCGCCTCACGCCGCGGAGTGCACCGTGGGCGAAGTCACTGGACAGCAAGGGCATACGGACTTGAGTGCAGAAATCATCAATCTGGATCGGCTACGGCGCAGCTGTGGTCAGTGTTCGTTGCAGGTGCTGTGTCTGCCTGCAGGTATCGATAGCGGCGATTTGCAGCGCCTGGATGAAATCGTTCGCAACCGACGCCCGCTGATGACGGGCGAAACCCTGTTTCGCACCGGGCAGGCACTGGGCTCGCTGTTTGTGGCGCGCGAAGGTGCCTTCAAGACGGTGGCCACCAACGAAGATGGCGAAAGTCAGGTGATCGGCTTCCATCTGCCGGG
>JANNWF010000618.1:0-1896 GCA_031408455.1 Pseudoxanthomonas sp.
CGACCGAAAGCGGCCGCGCGCAGATTGCTGCGATCCTCCGGCTATCGGGTGCGGCAGACGCTTACTACACCTTCCTTGAGCGGCGCGCGGATGACGCCGCCGACTCCGCTCGCAATGCGGAAGCGGCGGAAGCGCGGCGTATTGAGGCGGAGGCGGACGCCATTGCTGCACTACAAGACACGCTCGCCGCACTCGCTGCGGCCAAAGCCAACTATGTGGCCTTGACCAGCGCGCTGCGCGACGAGCTAGCTGACGCTGGACTGTCTGATTTTCAGCGCGAAGTGCGCGATATCAGCCGCTGGGCGGATGCGTCGCGTGCTTCACTCAACGATGCCGCCATTGCGGCCGGGCAAAGCGCGGCGGCGGAGTCCGATCTTGACTTGGTTCGGCAAGTCGCCGTGCAGCGACTCACCGCCGCGATCAACGCGCTGCGCAATGCCGGTCGGTCACTTGTTGAGCAGCTGCAAGGCAGCCCGTTGCAGCAGATTGAGGGTCAGATTGCGGCCATCGTCAATGCATCGACGGACACCCAGATCGACGGCATCAACACCGTCGCCGATGCGGCAGCGGCGATGTGGCAGACGCAGCGCGCCGCGATTGACAGCATTCGTGCCTATCTCGATGGGCAGTTGCTTGGCGAGACCTCGACGCTCACGCCAGAAGAGCGCCTGGCGGAAGCGCAGCGGCAGTTTGATGCCCTGACAGCTGCTGCTGCAGGCGGTGACCTCGACGCATTGGCCCAGCTGCCAGCAGCCGCTGAAGCGCTGCTGCGTGAGGGCCGCGACTTCTGGTCTAGCTCCGAGCCCTACAGCCTGTTGGAAGCGGCGGTGCGACAAGCGCTTGAGGCATTCGCCGGACTCAACATCGGCCCGGAACCGGCCACCGGCGGTGTCGGTACGGGCGGCGGCGGCACGGTCACGGTATCGCCCGAGTTGCAGGCGCTCTACGACCAGCGTGATGCGTTGCTCGCACAGCTTGAGGCAGAGAATCGCCAAGCCTTGGCCGAGCAATTGGCCGTCGTGGTGCGTGACCTGGTGATGGCGACCGGGCAAAGCCTCGCCGAAGTCGCGGCAAGTATCGGCCTCAACATGGCCGGGCTGATTACCGATCTGGGCATCAATCTCGGTGAGCTGACCGCTGAAACCGCGACATCGCTTGCCGGCGTTGCGCGGACGCTAGATGTCGACTTGGCCGCGCTGGCCACCGAAGTCGGTGTTGATCTTGGCGGGCTTGGCGACCGTCAGAGCCTGCTCAATCAGGCGCTGGATTCGACGCTAGAAGACGTGCCCGCTGATATCCGCGCGCAGCTGCTCGGTCCCATTGAAGCCTTGCGCGGGGCGGTCACGGAGACCGATGTCAACGCTGCGATGGACGACCTGCTGGAACTCACCGACGACTTGCCGGCAGGCATTCGTAACATGCTGGCCCCGTTCTTCGACTTCATCGACCCTGCGCCAATCATCACCGAACTCAGCACGCTCACTGGCGTGCTTGAGGTCAACAACTTGCAGTTGGCCCAAGCCATCGCGCAAACCGGAATCTTGCGGGCGATTGCGGCAGCTTCTGGCGTCGACATTCCGGCCTACGAAACGGGCACGGCGTACGTGCCCAAGACCGGCGTCGCACTGCTGCACCAAGGCGAGATTGTGTTGCCCGCCTCGATTGCCAACATCGTGCGCGATGCCGGTACCCAAGGCACCGCAAGCAGAGACAACAGCGCGCTACTCGGCGAGATGCGGGCACTCAGAGAGACGACAGCTCGCGGTCTTGCAGCCGTCGAATCACGCATCGAGAGCGTCGAGAAAGCCACGCGCGAGGGCACACGCGAAACCACATCCGAGCAGCGTCGCAGCCGCGACGTTGTGATGGCTCGATAGTGATCAAGGAACTCCGCCA
>JANNWF010000619.1:0-5824 GCA_031408455.1 Pseudoxanthomonas sp.
GGGGCCAAGGTGACCGGCAGCGTGCGCGCCGACAAAGTCATCGTGGCCGGCGAGTTGGAGGGCAATATCGATGGCGCAAGTCGGGTCGATTTGCAGCAAGGCGGTGCCATCGTTGGCGACGTCAAGGCTGGTTCGCTGACCGTTGCCGCCGGTGCCCGCATGCGTGGCAACGCGGTGTTTGGGTGGGAAGAGGGCACAACCGCCAAATCAGGCAAGTCATCTGGCGGCGGTAGCAAGGCAGACTTCAGCAACGGCGCATGAGCAATCTGCGCCCAGGCACTCCGGGATCAACCCGCGAGTGCCCGCACTGCAAAGAGAACATCCTCAACAGCGCTCGGGTTTGTCCTGCCTGTCGGCACCACTTGCGCTTTGATCCTAGCGACGTGGCTCAAGCGGCCGAAATTCTCACCCCGTTGCGGGTGGATGCCAGCATTCGCCATCCAGCCGATGCACCCGCCTGGGAATACAACGTGGTGGTGACGGTGCGCAACGAACGCGGCGACGAGATTGCGCGCAAGGTGGTCAGCGTGGGCGCAATGAGCGCAAACGAGCAACGCAGTTTTGCACTTAGCGTTGAAGTGACGCCGGTTCGGGCGCGTGGCGGCAAAGCTGCCAGCAAGCACTGAGATCGCGCTCAGCGCGGTGATTACAAGCGGAAATCGCCGCCCGTGCGGATCGGCCGCGAGGGCCAGATGGGGCACAAGGCTTCCACCACTTCCATCAGTTCCACGAGGTCTGAAAAATCGTCGCGGCCGCTTGGTCGGAATTGCTTGCCCGCAGACCCCGCAAGCGGTGCGACAACGCTAGCGGGGTCAGAGTGCAATGGCACTTGCTTAGCGCTCGTCATCCCGGCGAAAGCCGGGATCCAACACTGCTTGAACCTTTTTCTGGGCCCCAACCGCTGGATTCCGGCGTTCGCCGGAATGACGATTCTGTAGGATTTTGGCTTAAGTAAGTGCCATTGGGGTCAGAGTGGGTCATTGGCATTCTCGGCTATCAGTTCATCGAGCAGTTCGCGGCGATCAAAAAGAACGAAATAGGCACGGACCTCGGCCATATCGAGCTGCCCGAGTTGTGCCCGGAGCAAGGCACGGATGTCTTCAATGTCTTGGCGGCGCGTTGGATCGTTGATTACGGCCTGTAGTTTGAAGCCGATCAAACCTTCGGCACTGACAACCTTGAACGTACCCATCGCTGTGATTCGCTCGGCGGCACTTTTTAGCAATCGCAACGCCGCCGGACGATGGGCGAAAAGCACGTCCAACCCTTCATCGCCGCGAACATAGTTGGCAACGTCCTCGCTGCGATGAATGCATTGGTAGCCGATCGCCAGCAACAGGCGATCAACGTCTCTGGCGTCAGCTGCATCGGCCAATAAATCCACATCGCGCGTCGCACGCACCACCCGATGTGCGGCAAGTGCTAGTCCGCCAATCAGGGCCGGCGGTGTGGCACACGCCGACAACGTGGCAAAGGCTTCTCTGACTTGGTCAAAAAGCCGCGCCATTGACCTACATGTTCCGCCGGTACTCGCCGCCCACTTCGTACAGCGCGTGGCTGATTTGGCCCAGCGAGTGGGTAGTGACTGCTTCCATCAGCGCGGCAAACACGTTTCTGCGCTCGCGTGCCGTTGCTTGCAAGGGCACCAGCCCATCGACCGCCAGCGCATTGCGATTGCTCTGATAGGTGGCAACGTTGGTGATCTGCTGCGACTTTTCTTCCTCGGTGCTGCGGATCAATTCGATCTCGGTGACGATGTCGCCCGCGTGTTCTTTGGGTAAAAACGTGTTGACGCCGATCAAGGGCAGCGAGCCGTCATGCTTTTTGTGCTCGTAAACCATCGACTCATCTTGAATCTTGCCGCGCTGATACATGGTGTCCATCGCGCCGAGCACACCGCCGCGTTCGGAAATCGCTTCAAACTCTTTGTATACCGCTTCCTCGACGATATCGGTCAGCTTGTCGACGATGAAACTTCCCTGCCACGGGTTCTCGCAGAAATTTAAGCCCAATTCCTTGGTGATGATCATCTGGATCGCCACCGCTCGCCGCACCGACTCTTCGGTGGGTGTGGTGATCGCTTCGTCATAAGCATTGGTGTGCAAGCTGTTGCAGTTATCGAACAAGGCATACAGCGCCTGCAACGTGGTGCGGATGTCGTTGAACTGGATCTCCTGCGCGTGCAGCGACCGACCTGAGGTCTGAATGTGGTACTTCATCATCTGGCTGCGCGCATCGGCGCCGTAGCGCTCACGCATCGCACGCGCCCAGATGCGCCGCGCGACGCGGCCAATCGCGGTGTACTCCGGGTCCATGCCGTTGCTGAAGAAGAAGCTCAAGTTGGGCGCGAAGTCGTCAATCTGCATACCGCGCGCTAGGTAGTACTCGACGATGGTGAAGCCATTGCTCAAGGTGAAGGCGAGTTGGCTGATCGGGTTAGCACCCGCTTCGGCGATGTGATACCCGGAGATGCTGACCGAGTAGAAATTGCGCACCTTTTGATCGACGAAATACTGCTGGATGTCGCCCATCATGCGCAGTGCAAATTCAGTGCTGAAAATGCAGGTGTTCTGGGCTTGGTCTTCTTTCAGGATGTCGGCCTGCACCGTGCCACGCACGTTGGCGAAGGTATGCGCCTTGATCCGCTGATAGGTGTCCGCATCGAGCAACTGCTGGCCGCTGATGCCCAACATCGCCAAGCCAAGGCCGTCATTGGTCGCCGGCAACTCTCCGTTGTAGACGGGTCGCTGCTTGCCGACAAAAAAGGCATCGATCTTGGCTTGCGCGGCATCCCAGCGTGCCGGATCCGCGCGCAGATACTTCTCAACCTGCTGATCGATCGCGGTGTTCATGAACATCGCCAAGATGATCGGCGCTGGGCCGTTGATCGTCATCGACACCGAGGTGGTTGGCGCGCATAGATCGAAGCCGGAGTAGAGCTTCTTCATGTCATCCAGCGTCGGCACATTGACCCCGGAGTTGCCGATCTTGCCGAAGATGTCTGGCCGCACCGCCGGATCTTCGCCGTACAAGGTCACGCTATCGAACGCCGTGGAAAGGCGCGCGGCGGGCAGGCCGACACTCAAGTAATGAAAGCGCCGATTGGTGCGCTCAGGCGTGCCTTCGCCGGCGAACATGCGGATCGGGTCTTCGCCGCTGCGCCGGTACGGATAGACGCCGCCGGTGTAGGGATAACTGCCTGGAAGGTTTTCCTTGCCGAGAAACGTTAGCAATTCGCCCCAACTGCGATAGGTCGGCGCAGCGATCTTGGGAATCTTCTGCCGCGATAGTGATTCGGAATAGTTTTCCACGCGAATGACTTTGTCGCGGACCTGATATTCCGTCACTTCGTCGGTGATTGACTTCAGACGCGACGGCCAATCGCGCAGCAACTTCAAATTTTCGGCCGACAGCGACTGCACGGCATCGTTGTAACGCTGGCGCAAGACGATCAGCGTGCGGTCGGCGAATGGCGCGGTGGACTCGTTGCCAGCTTCTTGGGCTTCAAGGCGACGCTCCCACTGAAATTTGGTTGCGCGACGGTCGGGTTGTCCGATGCGGCGTTCGGGTGTCAAAACCGATGGCTCGGCTTTAGCCCCTCTCCCCTCGGGAGAGGGGTTGGGGTGAGGGTTCGGGACTTGCGACAAATCTCCTCCACTCAGCGCCAAGCGGAGCAAGCTCCGCTCTACAGGAGCGAGGAGCAAAGCCTCTGCGGGGTAGAGCTCCAATGACTTGGGCAACTGCGAATCGTCAAGGTCCCGCAGCGACTGCCAATAACTTTGTGCCCGATCCGCGGTTTCTGATTGCGTTTCGATGTTGCGATTGATCGCCCTGCCCTGCTCGGCGATCTCAGCCAAGTAGCGCACGCGCTGGCCGGGGATGAGCACCGTCGCACGAGGCTCTTTCAGGGTAGTGTCGAGCTGAGGAAGGAAATCGGGGTCGGAGTGCGATTTCCCTTCGTAGCCTTCAGTTTGTTTGTTTCCTTGAGGGGAAATCGCACTCTGACCCCGATTTCCAGCCATTTTCTTGCTCAACAATCGGCACAGATTGACGAACATCCAACTGATGCCAGGGTCGTTGAACTGACTGGCGATAGTCGGATATGCCGGCACATCCTCATCCTTGATTCCAAAGGCAACGCGGTTGCGCTTCCACTGCTTGCGCACGTCACGCAGCGCGTCTTCGGCACCGCGTTTGTCGAACTTGTTCAAAACGATCAGTTCGGCGAAATCGAGCATGTCGATCTTTTCCAGCTGACTGGGCGCGCCAAAATCGCTGGTCATGACGTACATCGGAAAATCGACCAGATCGACAATCTCCGAATCGCTTTGGCCAATGCCGGCGGTTTCCACAATTACCAGATCAAAGGCAAGACTCTTCAAATAGGCGATGCAATCACGCAGCACCACGTTGGTGGCCATGTGCTGCCGTCGCGTCGCCATCGAACGCATGAACACGCGCGGACTGCGCAGTGCGTTCATACGGATGCGATCGCCAAGCAGCGCACCGCCAGTACGGCGACGGGTGGGATCCACCGAAATGACCGCGATGTGCATCTGCGGAAACGAAGCAAGAAAGCGGATCAGCAGTTCGTCCGTGACGCTGGATTTGCCGGCACCGCCGGTGCCGGTGATTCCGATGACTGGCGTAGCCGGTCGGGACTCGGCAGCTCTCGGTTTCGCCCATCCTTTGCGCATCAACGCAAGTTCGGCTTCCGAGTAGAGACCGTTCTCGATCGCCGACAACGCCCGCCCGATAGCAATTTCTTCCTGTAGGGCGGGTCTTGACCCGCCGTCAGCCGGTTGCGCTTCGACGGTGGTCGGAGCGGTGGGATGGCGGGTCGAGACCCGCCCTACTTCCACGCGAGCCTCGGAAGCCCGCCTCACACATCCTCAATCATCGCCACCAGCCCCATGTGCATGCCGTCATTGGGGTGGTAAATGCGCTCGACACCATAGTCTTGCAGCTCGCGGATTTCCTCCGGCGTGATGGTGCCGCCGCCGCCGCCGAACACCTTGATGTGCGGAGCGCCGCGTTCGCGCAGCATGTCGATCATGTACTTGAAGTACTCGACGTGGCCGCCCTGATAGCTAGATAGCGCAATCGCGTCGGCGTTTTCCTGCAGGGCGGCGCGCACCACGTCTTCGACGCTGCGGTTGTGGCCTAGGTGCACGACTTCGACGCCCTGCGCTTGAATCAATCGGCGCATGATGTTGATCGCCGCGTCATGACCATCGAACAAGCTGGCGGCTGTGACGAAGCGCAACGGCGCAGCACTCTGCGGCGGCGCGACGTCGGTAGCAGCGGCGAGCGGACTGGCGGCAGTGGGCATCGAATGTCTCCGGATCGTTGCTGGCAGAGCGCTCGATTCTATCGCGCAGGAGGCGAGTGACTTTGTTTGACTTTTCTTTTTATTCGCTGCATCCGCTGTGTGCTAGACACTCGTAAGCACTCAAGCGCTGCAAAACACGCTCCCGTTGGCTCGCCGTCATGCAACCGGCTCCGTCTCGCGTGACCAATTGGACGGGGTTGCACGGCCGATGTCGTCTTCAGCCAATTTTCGCGTAATACATATCGAATGTGGCCCGTTTGTGCTGTTCATCACGTTTCACCTGTACACACAATCTTTTACCCGCGTAAAATCGTCGGGCGAGTCTTTGCCACCGTAGCGATTGGCAAGGCGCGACCGACCTGCGACGTACCTGCAAGTCCCATCCGACCCTCCAAGGAGATCGCACCATGCTGAAGTTATCCGCTCTTGCCGCCGGCGTCCTGCTCGCGACTGCGCTAGTCCCGGCTGCCAATGCGGCAGACCATCGCGATG
>JANNWF010000620.1:0-2992 GCA_031408455.1 Pseudoxanthomonas sp.
CCAGCAACAGCTTGCTCAAGCCACCGCACAGACCGCTCTTTTGCGCGCGATCGCGGCACACTCCGGCATCGCGGTGCCGCCCATGCCCGGCTATGAATCAGGCGCCGCCTACGTGCCCCGCACCGGTCCTGCGCTGTTGCACGCTGGCGAAATGGTGCTGCCGGCATCCATTGCCAACATCGTGCGCGGGAGCAGCGCCTCGGCCGGCGCTGGCGGCGACAACGGCGCAATGCTCAGCAAGTTGAGTGCCATCGACGACACCCTGAACCGTCGCTTGGGTGCCATCGAATCGCGCGTCGAGAGCGTCGAGAAAGCCACGCGCGAGGGCACACGCGAAACCACATCCGAGCAGCGTCGCAGCCGCGACGTTGTGATGGCTCGATAGTGATCAAGGAACTCCGCCAATGAGCACCATCGATGTTAAATGCCGTCGCGGCGACGCCTTCGCTTTTACACTCCGGTTAACGGCACGCTGGCCCGGCGGAATCCCCGCAGGCTATACCCAGTGCGTATTTCAAATCCGCAGTGATGGCAAGGAATCACTGCCAGCGCTGTTGAGCATAGACACAACGAATGGGATCACGATTGATCACGCTCAGTCGTTGATTGTCGTTGCCGTCGGCGCATCTCAAACCAGCGGCTTGCCGTCTGTTGGCAGCTCCAAAGCAGTTTTTGGCCAGGTCAGGCTCTACCACGCTACGGACCCCAATGACATTGTGAGCTGGGTCATTCCCCGGCTGCTGATCATCCCAAACGGGGTGCCCTTGTGAGCACCGAACTGATTGTCAATCTGACAACGGTTGAGGTCGTGATCGAAGACGACCAGATCATTGTTGTCGAGACTGGGATTCGTGGCCCCGCGGGTCCATCGAACGTGATCACCGAATCCAGCGGACCGACAGCCCTAGCGGTCGGCGCGGTTTCCGATGGTCAGTTCCTCAAGCGCGCTGGGTCTAGCATTGTTGGTGCCACGCCTCCTGGAGGCGGCGGCATCGACGTTGGCAATGGCACCAACCTTGAGCTGCTGATCGTCAACGCGGCCGGCACAACGGCGGGGCGCGCCGGCTACACCATCGCGACGCTGCTGGCAGCCGCGTGGGCTCGCGCATCGCATACCGGCACGCAGCTGTGGGCGACTATTTCAGACGGCCCCGCCGGTGCGTTGGCTGCCGTCACCTGGTCAACGATCACCGGCAAGCCGAGCACGTTTGCGCCGAGTGTCCACGCCAGTTCGCACGCGAGCGCAGGCAGCGATCCGATCACGCCAGCTGCCATCGGCGCCGAAGTCGCAGGCACTGCCGCTGCGGCAATCGTGACGCACGTTGGCGTTGCTGACCCGCACACGCAATACGCGCTCGAATCAACTATCGGCGTGGCTGGCGGCCTAGCGCCGCTGGACGGTAGCGGCAAGATCGCCACCTCGTATCTGCCAACGTCGGTACTCGGTCAGGTCGAATACAAGGCCGCGTGGGATGCCACAAGTGGCGCGCCGACGCTGTCGCCCGAGAAGGGCTGGTACTACGTCGTCAGCGTCGCCGGCAGCACGAACCTCGACGGCATCACTGACTGGAAGTTGGGCGACTGGGCGATCTACAACGGCACCGCGTGGGAGAAGGTCGACAACACCGACGCCATCGCCAGCGTTGCCGGCCTGACCGGAACCATTACAGCCGCCGGGCTCAAGACCGCGCTGGCAATTGTCGCAGCAGATATCAGCGACTTTGTCGCGAACGTCCGCAGCACTGTGTTGACAGGTCTTTCCACGGCAGCCGCCACCGTTGTGACTGCCTCGCACACGGTGCTTGAGGCCATCGGCTTCTTGCAGGCACAAGTAACCGCTGCGGCGACTGCCCTCGCTGCGAACGTGCGGGCTACGGTGCTGGCCGGACTCAGCACCGCTGCTGGAACAGTCGTCACAGCCTCACACACAGTCCTCGAAGCCATCGGGTTCTTGCAGAACCAGGTAACGGCGCGAGTCACCAAGGCGACCTTCACCACGAAGGGCGACATCATCGCGGCCACGGCGGCGGACACCCCGGCACGGCTTCCGGTCGGTGCCACGAACGGCATGATCCTCGAAGCGGCGAGCGGCGAGGCGACTGGCTTGCGCTACGCCCTGCCAATCACATCGCTCATCGTGGCGTGCTCGGACGAAACCACGGCGTTGACCGCGAGCGTGGGGAAAGTGACGTTCCGGATGCCCTACGCCTTCACGCTCACCGCTGTTCGGGCAAGCCTAGTCACCGCGCAGACGAGCGGCGGCGTAGTGACTGTGGATATCAACGAGGGCGGTTCGACGATCCTCAGCACGAAGCTGACCTTCGACAACACCGAAAAGACTACGACGTCGGCTGCCACTCCGGCGGTTATCAGTGACGCGGCACTGGCTGACGACGCTGAAATCACTGTGGACATCGACAGCCTGGGCGACGGCACCGCGAAGGGGCTGAAAATTTCGCTCATCGGGTATCGCACGCCATGAGCATGATGCTGGTCAATTCGTTTCGGTTTGGTGGCGCTCCGGCATTCACGCCGATCAGTGCGACCGGCGGGACCGAGTCGACGATTGACGTGAGTGGTCGAGATTGGCGCGCTCACCTTTTCAATTCTTCTGCTGACTTCATCGTTTCCGCGCTTGGCACAAACCCAACAGAACTGGAAGTTGAGTTCATGGCGGGTGGCGGTGCTGGTGGTAGAGGTCAGACCGGTGGGTCCAGCATCGGCGCTGGCGGCGGCGGTGCGGGTGGCCGTACCGCCGGAACCTTTACATCATTAGGTGGCACTCTCGCTGTCACGACGTATCCCATCGTAATTGGTGCCGGTGGCGCAGGTGTAAACGCTGTCGGAAATGGCGCTGCCGGTAATAATTCAACAGGACTCGGGTTGACGGCTACTGGTGGCGCAGGGGGTGGAGGGACTTCATCACCAGCAACAGGTGGCTCAGGTGGTGGTGGACCCGGTAACAATTCGGCTACTGGCGACCTCAACAACG
>JANNWF010000621.1:0-1652 GCA_031408455.1 Pseudoxanthomonas sp.
CGCAGGTTTGCGCTTCGTGACAGATTGACGTCGCGGAGGTCGCGAGTGCGAACTGATGAAAGGCGGACGACAGCGTGGCTCGGCGTAACCAATGTAAGGCGGCAAATGACCGCCTGCCTAAACGCGTTTGCCTACCAGTGCAGCGGTGACGACGTCTTCGAGCAATTCGACCGCACCAGCGTCGGCATCCAGTCGTGCCTGAACACCCAAGGGCAATAACCAGTTCGGCTCGTCATGGCCAAGCGGCCAACCGCTCAAGACGGGTTTTCCCAGTCCCGCGAGGTACTCACCCAGCACGCGGCTCGGAGATTCGGCGCTGGTGAAATGCCCGATCAGAAAACCTGCGGCTTGTTGCAGAACGCCAGAAAGGCGCAATTGCAAAAACAGCCGGTCGATTCGGTACGGCGCTTCGCTGATGTCTTCGAGCACCAAGATGGTATCGCGCACATCGAGTGCCCAGGGTGTGCCGATCAAAGAGGCCACAAGGCTCAAATTGCCACCGACCAAACGCCCCTCAGCGATGCCTGGAACGTGCACTAAGGATTCGCCCAAGGCGGGTTGAAGGAGTGTCCCGGCGGGCATGCCGTGGCGCAGAAATTCAAGGCCAAACGCAGCAGCTGGATCGCTCGCCTTGATCAAATTGGAGGTCAGCATCGGACCATGAAAACTCGCGAGTCCCGCGTTGGACATCAGCGCATGGAGGGCGGTGATATCGCTAAAGCCAATCAGTGGTTTGGGATTCGCGCGGATGAGCGCAAGATCGATCCGATCGAGCAGGCGGCCGCTACCATAGCCGCCACGCAGGCAGAGAATCGCGGCGACATCCTGATCGGCAAAGGCGGCATGTAAATCAGCCAATCGACAGTCATCATCGCCCGCCAAATAATCTTCACAGGCAAAACATCCGGGATACATCCGTTCCTTCAAATCCATCGCCTCGATGATTGCTGGCGCGGCGGCAAGTGCTTCTGCGGAGGCCGGTCCAGCGGGAGCGATGACAGCGACCGTTTGTCCGGGAAGGAGGGGTGCGAAGGCTTTGCGGAGCATGTGGATTACGCTAGCTGCGTGGCCAGATAGCTGTCAATCGCAGCACCCAAGGCCGGGACCCGCCAGTCGGTGGCACAGATCGGGTCGGCTGCGTAACGGGAGCCGAGATTGGAAATCATGGCAATCAGATAATGCCGTCGTGCCGGTGACAAGCCGCATACGATTCCAGCATCGGAGAGGTAGTTTTCGGTGGTTCCGGTCTTGTGCGCGAATCTCACTGTGGCCGCTTCGTTGGCAGGTCGCACGTCAGCCGGAAAGTGCTGGTCGCCGGTTTCGACGCTGCCATCGTTGTTGATCCAGCGTGGCGCGAGTTGCGCCGGTATACCGATACGCCACTCCTCCAAGCCGGCCAAGGCAGTGCTGGAGAGCACTTCGTGGAGCGCCTGTTGCTCGAGGATTTCGCGTATGCGTTGGCAACTGTTCAGACTGACCAAAGGCGGCTGAGTGGCAGGCAACCAACTCGCAGGTGGTGCATCGCAATCGAGCAGCCAAAACAAGCGTGCGGTATCCCAGGCTGTCATTTGCAAGTGACCGACGCCAGCCCCGGCAGCGTTGGTCCAACCGCCATCGGGGCGCGTATTGCTCAAGCGCAAGCTGGACAATCC
>JANNWF010000622.1:0-7722 GCA_031408455.1 Pseudoxanthomonas sp.
GGCTGTGACTGTTCCGGGACTGGCGCTGAAGCTGATGCCAGTCAAGGCGGGTTGCAGTTGATCGGGATAGCTCAAGCTCACATCGACAAAGTGCAACTCGCCGCGAGCACGGGCCAATGGCCGCGTTCCAGTGTCCGGCTCGTCGGCGAGGTCAAGTACCGAAAAAATGTGCTGCGCGGCGGCGAGGCCACGTGAGATCTGCGACTGCACGGTGGTGATGCGTTTGAGCGACGGCAACAGCGCCATCATCGCCGTCATCAGCGAGACAAACTGGCCCGCGTCCAATCGCGCCGCCGCGGCTTCGCGCCCGGCCACAAACACAATCACCGCCAAGGCCACTGCTGCCAGCAATTGCACGGCGGAGGATGACAAGGCGCGGGTGGATTCGACCTTGACCTGCAAGCGCAGCAGCCCGGTCGCCAGTTTGCCGTAGCGCTGCAATTCAACCGCTTGCGCGCCGTACACCTTGACTTCTTGCTGCGCGGCCAGTGCTTGCTCGGCACTGTGGGTCATTTGACCGACGCGGTCTTGGATGGTCTGGTTGAGCTTGCGATAGCGCTTGCCAACGACGGCCACGATGCCGCCGATGAGGGGACCGATCACAAACATGATCAAGGTCAACTTGGGGCTGTGCCAGAGCATCACTCCGATGAGACCGATGATCAGCAAGCTATCAGTCACCACAATCTTGATCGCGTCGCTACTGGCTTGCGCGACTTGCTCGGTGTCGTAGCTCAGGCGCGACACCAGCACGGGCACCGGCTCGGCATCCAGGCGCGTTGTCGGCAGTCGCAGGTACTTGCCCAACAAGGCCAGACGCAGATCGCGAACCACACTGCGGCCCGCACGCGCCATGCCGTAGTCGGTGGCGAAGGTGGCCAAGCCGCGGGCTAGGAACAGGCTGACGATGATCAGCGGAAACAGCAGCGCCGCAGCGGGATCGCGCTCGATGAAGCCATCGTTGATCAGCGGCTCCATCAACGACACGAAGGCAGTGCCGGCAACGGCTTCGACCAGCATGCCAAATACGGCCAGAGTCAGCAGGGGCCAGTACGCTTTGGCATAGCCCAACAACCGACGATAGGTCGGCCACGTTCCCGCAACCGGCGCGCTCACGGCGGAGTACTACCTACCGTCGCGATGGAGACCTTTTCGTAACCAAGCTGGCCCAATACATCGAGCGCGGTTACCACTGATTGGTGCGGTGTACGTGCATCGGCGCGCAAAGTGACGCCGCCGCGAGCAGCGCCCTCGCCCGCCACGGCCAAGATTGCCTCGCGCAAGCCTGGCCCGTCCTTTTGCAGCACTTCGTTGGCACCGATGAAATAGCGACCTTCGGCATCGATCACAACAATCAGCGCCTCGCTGACTTCGGCGGCCACGCCGCTGGCTTCCGGCAACTGCAGCTTGATTGCGCTGCGCTGGTCGAAGGTGGTGGTGACCACGAAAAAAATGATCAGACAAAACACCACGTCGATCAGCGAGGTGAGATTGAGCTCGACATCGTCGTTGGCGCGTCCGCTGCCGAAGTTCATTGCTGGCTACTCACCAAGTTCATGAGCGCGTTGCTCATTTCCCAGCGCGACGGCCGCGAGCGACCGGTGCCCGTGGCGAGCCGGCTTCCAATGTATCCAAGAGCGCAATGGCTTGCTTCTCCATTTCGACAACCAGCTCAGACACCAGCCCGCGAAAGTAACGATGAAACATCAGCGCCGGAATCGCCACGCAAAGTCCGCCGGCGGTACTGATCAACGCCTCGCCGATGCCGCCCGCCAACTGGTTGGCATCGCCAACCCCGGTATCAAGAATGCCAAGGAACATGCGGATCATGCCGAACACCGTGCCCAGCAATCCGAGCAGGGGCGAGACGCCGGCAATCGTACCCAAGGTATTGAGAAAGCGCTCCAGCTCATGAGCGACATGACGGCCGATGTCCTCGACGCGCTCTTTGATCTGCTCACGCGGCTTGTGGCGCACTTCGAGTGCAGCGGCAAGCAATTCACCCAGTGGTGAGTTCTGCCGCAGCGCGTCGAGATGGGCCGGCTCCAAGCGATGCTGATTGGCCCAGTCGCGGACCTCGGGGCCGAGCGTGGGTGGAATCACTTCGCGACGACGCAGCGTCCAGAATCGCTCCAGGACAATCGCTGCGGCAAGCGCCGCGCAGGCCATGATCGGCCACATCGTCCAGCCACCCGCCTTGATCAGCTCCCACACGCGATGCACTCCGAATGCGGCGCGACGCCGCTAGCAAAAAGCTGGCGCATCTTACCGTAGCGCGGTTTGGGCTGAGAGTAGCGCCTGCCGAACTCACGGTGGCGAGCGCAGCGGCAACACCCTTCAGTCCGTCATTCCCACGAAGGCGGGAATCCCGTGGCCCGTAAACTTGCACTGTGTTCATCGAACACTGGATTCTCGCCTTCGCGGCAATGACGGTTCTTAGCGCCTTGGTTTCTGAGCATCACAACATGGCTCAAGGCGCGGGTGCGTTGGACTTCACTTCACCGACAGGCTCGTGCCAAAAACGCCGGTGAGATACGCGCCGATGAGTCAATTCAAGCTCGCCGTCGCGACGAATCAATACAGTCATCGCGCCGCTCTCAACGGTACCGATGACCTCAGCACCCGCCTCTCGGTAGCGCTCAACCACGTCTGCACGCGGGTGGTCAAATCGATTGCGATGTCCGCTGGCAATCAAAGCCAGTTGCGGAGACACCGCCTGCACGAACTGCAAACTCGATGAACCGGCACTGCCATGGTGCGGAACCAACACAATCGTCGAGGCCAATGACTTGGCTCCGTCGCGCAGCAAGCGTGTTTCGATGATTTGATTGATGTCGCCGGGCAATAGCAAGCTGCCCCCAACCGCCTCCACCCTCATCACACATGACGAATCGTTGCCCAATTCGGGGAAACTTTCGGGCGGATGCAGCACCGAAAAGCGCACGCCGTCCCACTCCCAGTCGGCCATTCCAGCGCAGGTTTGCGCATCGACGACTTGCAGCGGCTCGCCGCTCACAAACACGTTCGGCGCCAACGCACGGGCAACCGCGGCGGCCCCGCCTGCGTGGTCATTATCCGCATGGCTAATCATCAGCGCGTCCAAGCGGCGCACTCCGAGCGCGCGTAGGGCCGGCACCACCGCGGCTTCGCCGAGATCAAGTCCTCCGGTGAACGCTGGGCCGGCGTCATACAGCAGCGCGTGGTCGCGGGTGCGCAGCAACACCGACAAGCCTTGGCCAACATCGATCACCGTCAGGGATAGCTCGCCCGCAGCTAGCCGCAACTGCATCGGAAACAGCAACGGCACCAGCAACAATGCGGCCAGCCACTTACCGGGGACGCCACGCGGCAGCAGCAGGCAAGCGCTGCCGAATAACGCCAGCAATACGGCCCACAGGCTGGGTTCGATCATGAACACCTGCGCCCAGGGCATTGTTTGCAGCCAACCCGCTGCCCACCACAACCCATCCATCAGCCAGACTGCCACGCCCAGAAACGCGCCCGCCCATGTGGGCCAAGGCAACAGGGCAACGCCAATGAGCGTGAGCGGCACCACCAGCAAGGTCACCAGCGGCACCGCCACCAAATTGGCCAGTACTCCGGCCAAGGAGATTTGGCCGAAGAACCACACGCTTAGCGGCAGCAAGCCCAAACTCATCACCAACTGCGCGCGCAGCAGTCCTTTCGCCCAGCCGGTCTCGGCAACCGAGCGCGGCATGCACAGAATCAACCAAGCCACACCGAGAAACGACAGCCAGAAACTGGGGCCAAGCAGGGCCAGCGGGTCGACAACGACGGCGGCAATGGCCGCCAGTGCCAAGCCTTGACTAGGTAACAAGGCGCGACGCCAAAGCACGGCCAGCAACACACAAGCAATCATCAGCAGCGTGCGCACCGCGGGCAATCCAAACCCAGCCAAGGCCGAGTAAGCAGTCGCAAATGGCAGGGCAAGCAAAGCCATGCCTTGCGGTCGTGGCAAGCGCAACCCCAAGGTCGGCCAACACCAGAAAAGCATCCGCGCGACCAGTGCGCCGAGTCCCGCCAGCAGTCCGATATGCAGGCCAGAAATCGCTAGCAAGTGAGTAAGACCGGTCGCACGCAGTCGCTCCCAATCCGGACCGCTCAACGCGCGCAGATCGCCAACCGCCAAGCCGCGCAAGAATCGCTGCGCAGGAGCCTCCACTGCCGCCGCCATGGCCGCAGAGATGCGCAAGCGCGCGGCATCGATGCCCGTTTCAGGCTGCAAACGCAGTGGCGCCGGCGCATCGCGCAGATAGCCGGTGGCAACGATGGCATGCTCCAGCGCATAGCGCTCGTAATCAAAGCCGCCCGGATTGAGCGTGCCGCGTGGGCGCTTCATCCGCGCCGTCACTTGCCAACGTTCACCCGGTCGCAGCTCGGTGGCGGATTCGTTGAACCACGACAATCGAACCCGCGCACCCGCCAGCTCGGGTGCTTCTGCGGGCGGACTCTCGACGATGGCAGCAAATCGCTGTTGACGCTCGCCCCGCTCGGGCAATCCGACCACTTGAATGGTCAGCGCCAGATCGACGCCTTCCAGATTTTTCGGCAAACGCGCTTGCATGCCCCACTGCGCATGCAACAGCACCCAGCACAGACCCAGCATTGGCAATGCGACCAGCCGACTGGCCGCAAACCGAACCGCGAGCAGGCTTGCTGTTGCAAGGCCGGCAATGATGAATGAAACGGATGGCAGCTCAGGCGGCAGCAATCCTGCGCAAACGCCTAGGACCAGCAACAACGCCGCCAGCGGCGACAGCAAAGGCGGACTCAGCCATTCGGCCCTGGTCCTCAACTGCACGTCTTTAGGCGCAATCAACACGAATCGTCATTCCCGCAAAGACGGAAATCCAGTGATCGGTGAACGTACGAAGATGGCAAAAGCACTGGATCCCCGCCTTCGCGGGGATGACAGGCACCAATGAAGTGCCATTCGGACCTGGCGCTCAGCTGGGCCAACGCCAAGCCGTTCAAGCGCTTGGGCTAGCGGCGACTCCACGCAACGTTCCGCCCGCCAATTCAAGCATGCGGTCCATGCGACGCGCCAAGCTGCGATCATGAGTCACCACTACCAGACTGGTGCCGATTTCCTGATTCAGCTCGACCATCAGGCCATACACAGAGGCGGCGGTGGTTTCATCCAGATTGCCGGTGGGCTCGTCGGCCAACACACACGCAGGCCGTGTGACCAGAGCGCGCGCCACCGCGCAACGCTGGCGCTCGCCGCCCGACAACTCGCCAGGCTTGTGTTGCAGCCGCTGGCCCAGACCCACTCGCTGCAACAACTCGCGCGCGGGGGCGTCGGCTGCAGCTGACGAACAGCCCGCGATCAGCAGCGGCATCATCACGTTTTCCAGCGCCGTGAACTCGGGCAACAGATGATGGAACTGATAGATGAATCCGAGTGCGCGGTTACGCAGTCTTCCGCGCGCGGCGTCGCCCAAGGTCGACATCTGTTCGCCAACTACCCAGACCTCACCGGCAGTGGGTGCGTCCAGCCCGCCCAACAGGTGCAACAAGGTGCTCTTGCCAGCACCGGACGCTCCGACGATGGCAACGGTTTCACCCTTCTCGATTGAAAAATCGAGGCCGTCAAATATCTTCGCGGTCAGGCCGCCTTCGTCGTAGGTCTTGCCTAGACCCACACAACGAAGCACGGCTACGGAACCATTTGATCCAGTCGTCGGCATGTCCACGTCAGGCCTATTCATAGCGCAACGCCGCGGCGGGATCCGTGCGGGCAGCACGCCATGCGGGATATAGCGTCGCCAGCAAGCACAGTACGAACGACATGGCTGCAATCAGCAGCAAATCCTCGTTGCGCAATAAGGTCGGCACGCCGCTGATGTAGTAGACATCGGCAGGCATCATCTCAAAGCCAAACAGCCACTCCATGGCAGCCACCACGCGGGAGAGATTCAAGGTCAGCGCGACACCGCCCGCCAGCCCAAGCGCAATGCCGATCAGACCAATCAAGGTGCCCTGCACCATAAACGTCGCCATCACCGCGCCGGGGCTCAAGCCCAAGGTGCGCAGGATGGCGATATCCGCTTGCTTGTCGGTCACCAGCATCACTAACGATGAAACCAAATTGAACGCGGCAACCGCGACGATCAGCGACAGGATGATGAACATCACCGTCTTCTCTGTAGCAATCGCGCGAAAGAAGTTGGCGTGATCGCGGGTCCAGTCACGAATGCTGAAGGCCTCGCCCATGCTGTCGGCAAGATCCCGTGCGACGTCCCACGACTGAAACATGTCGGTCAAACGCAGCCGCACACCAGTGACGTTATCGCCCATCCGCAACAGACGTTTGGCATCGTCCAGATGAATCACGGCGAGGCCGAGGTCATACTCCTGCGCGCCAGCCGAAAAGATTCCGACGACGGTGAAGCGTTTCATCTGCGGCAGCACGCCGACTGGCGTGGTGCGAAATTCGGGCACGAATACGGTCACCGCATCGCCAACTCGGGCGCCCAGCATGATTGCGAGATCACGCCCCAGGATGATCCGGAAATCGCCGGGCTGCAGATCTTCAAGCGAACCTTCCACCATCTTGTCGGCCAGCTCCGACACGCGCGGCTCGTGCTCGGGCGAGACACCGCGAAGCAGCACGCCTTGCACGCGGCCGGTTTGCAGCATGGCTTCACGTTCGATGTAGGGCGCTGCACCCAGTACGCGCGGATCCATCTCAGCTTCGCTGACGGCGCGCGGCCAGTCGCGCAAGCTGCCGTCGACACCCGAGACCGTGGCATGCGCGACCATGCCAAGAATTCGCGTGCGCAATTCCTGCTCGAACCCGTTCATCACCGAAATGACCGTGATCAAAGCAGTGATGCCCAGTGCGATGCCGAGCATCGACACCGCTGAAATGAAGGATATGAACTGGGTCCGCCGTTTGGCACGGATGTAGCGCAGACCAATCGCTAGCGGAAGTGGTTGCAGCATGGATGCGCGGTCGCCTGATCAACAAAGAAGAATCGTTTGAGGCCTCGCCCCGTTTCTGTCCACTTAGGCTCGTCATTCCGGCGAACGCCAGAATGACGCTACTCAATTGGATTGCCAAAGCAGCTAGGCTTGGGCCGCGCCCGGCGCAGAGCTTACCCGCTATTGGCGCTGGGGAGACCTGCTTGCAGTCGCCGCCGCAGTGCCTTGCGATCACTGGCGTTCAGCGAATCTGGCCATAGCGTAAGCCAGCGAGTGGACTGATCGACCGCCAAACGCAGCACGGTGACCTGAGCCACTTGGCGAGTCGCGATGAGTTCAACGCATTGTTCGCTGCCATCTGCCCAATCCAGCCAAAGTGATCCGTTCTCTTGCCAACGTAATCGGATCGGCTGTGGTTGCACGAAGGCGCGCCATTCCAAACCCGCTGCACCGGCAATCAGCAATGCGCTGATCCCTGTCGGTAGCGCCGATGCCGCCAGCCCAGTGACAGGCAGCAGGCCCAACACGCCAAGCATGCCGCTACGCAGCCGCGAACGAGCTAGCTCAAGCCTTAAGGGCGAGGATGCGCTGGAGGATGCCATTTAGCTCGGGGTCGACGCAGACTTCGCGGCCCATGCACCAGCGCCACAGAACATCGTCCTCGCTCGCCAGCAACCGCTCGAAACGCGCGCGCTCTTTGTCGTCGGCAGTCACCCAACACTGGTCGAGATAACGCAGCATGAGCTGATCAAGTTCACGCATGCCGCGCCGACA
>JANNWF010000623.1:0-13587 GCA_031408455.1 Pseudoxanthomonas sp.
CCAGCGTCTTCGTCAATCCCACCCAGTTCGGGCCCAACGAGGACTTTGCCCGTTATCCGCGTACGCCGGTGGCCGATGAAGCGGGACTTCGTAGTGCCGGCTGCGATCTGTTGTTCCGTCCCGACGTTGACGTGATGTACCCGTTTGGTTTGGATCGGGTAGTGCGCGTCGCCGTGCCGGGCCTGTCCAGCGTGCTCTGCGGCGCGCATCGCCCCGGCCACTTTGATGGCGTGGCAACCGTCGTGCTGCGTTTGTTGTGCATGGTGCAGCCCGATATCGCCATCTTTGGTCGCAAAGATTTGCAGCAGTTGCAGCTGATTCGATATTTGGTCAGGGATTTCGCCCTGCCAGTGCGAATCGACGCGGCGCCTACCACACGCGAAGCCGATGGCTTGGCGATGAGTTCGCGCAATCAGTTCCTGACGGTTGAGCAGCGGCCCGTGGCGGCGCGAATCCGGCAATGTCTTGGCGAGATGTTGGCCGCAGCGGCGGCAGGCAACGTCGCTCAAGCGATCGAGGCCGCCGCCATGGTTGGCCTCCGCGATGCGGGCTTTGACCCGGACTACGCAGCCCTTCGTTTTGAGGATCGGTTGGATGAGAGCCTGTGGGGGCCGATTCTGCCGGAGCAACAGCCGCGGTTGGTTGCGCTGATTGCGGCTAGATTGGGCTCGACTCGCTTGATCGACAATGTGGCGATGGTTGAGGTCTAAGAGCGGGATTGGGGGATTCGCGTTGAGCGTTCTGCGCACCTCGAGATGTGAAGAGCAGCGGAGCAAGTTCGCGCGCTGCGCGCACGCCTTCGCTTCGCTCGGTCCGCTCTACAAAAGCTGTGCTTCGCATGTGCTTGCGAGCTCTTGTAGAGCGGAGCTTGCTCCGCTGCTCTTGGATCGAATGTTGCTAGCGGCGACCATTGGCCAGTCCCGAGTCCCGAGTCCCGGCCTTCGCGCTTAGCGTTCATCCGCTTCGCGGACTGGCTTCGCTTCGCTCGCTCAGGCGTTCACCGGCACGCAAACCTGTGGTTTGCAAACGTGCCGCTTCACCCCTGTCGCTTTTCCCCGACGAATGGCAAAAAATAGTGTTGCGTTTTGCCACAAGCTGTCGTATCTTTGCCACGTGGTCGGATCTGCCGCGCTCTGCGCGCTCCCGGCCACACAGGGCGCACGTTTGGTATCGTCACTCCGCTTATACCCCCGGTCACTCCGGGGGTTTTTTTTGCCTGTCGTTTCGTGTGTTGTGAATTAGCAACAGAGAGGAATGAACCATGCGCTGTGCCCCCTGGATTGATCGCCTCGCCGCCCACGCAGGTCGTGTCGTTGACCGCTCGCTGCCGCAATTGATCGCCGAAGATGCGTCGCGCGCCGAACGCATGAGTCTGCGGGTCGGCTCCATTCATGCCAGTTTTGCCCGCCAGCGGCTGGATGCGGCGGCTTGGATCGGGCTGCTGGAAATAGCGGAAGTCGCTGCGCTGCCCGCCGCCTTTCGCGCCTTGGTTGACGGCGCTATCGTCAATTGCACCGAGCAGCGGGCCGCCCTGCACACCGCCTTGCGCTCTGATGTGGGGCGCGGGCCGGTGGCCGCAAGCGCGCGTGCGCAAGCCTTGGCCGTGCTGCCGCACATGGACCGTTTGGCCACGCAGCTAGCCGCGAGCGATGTGACCGACGTCATCAACGTCGGCATCGGCGGTTCTGACCTTGGACCACGCTTCGTGGTCGATGCGCTGCGCGATCACACCGATGGGCGCTTCCGCCTGCATTTCTTGAGCAACGTGGATGCGCATGCCGCGCAACACTTGTTGCGCCAACTTGACCCGAAGCGGACGGCGGTCGTTTTGGTGTCGAAGACGTTCTCGACCCAGGAAACGCTGATCAACGGCAACATCCTTCGTGCGTGGATGAATGATGATTCGCGCTTGTTCGCGGTGAGTGCCGATGTCGAGCGGGCGATGGCGTTTGGATTGCCGCTGGAGCAGATTCTGCCCATGTGGGACTGGGTGGGTGGGCGCTATTCGCTGTGGTCGGCGGTGGGTTTTTCGGCGAGGTTGGCATTGGGCGCTGATGGATTTGCGCAGCTTCTCGCAGGAGCGGCGAGCATGGACAGCCACGCGGTGGACGCGCCGATTGCGGCCAATCTGCCGATCTGGCATGCGCTTACCGCGGTCTGGAATCGCAATGCGCTGGGCTTGGCGACGCAGGCCATCCTGCCTTACGACGACCGCTTGGCACGGCTGCCAGCGTTCTTGCAGCAGCTTGTGATGGAAAGCCTGGGCAAGTCGGTGCACGTGGACGGCACGGCGGTCGATGGTGCGACCGTGCCCGTGGTGTGGGGTGCGCCCGGTACCGACAGCCAACACAGCTTCTTCCAAGCCTTGCATCAAGGTACTGACAGCGTGCCCGCTGATTTCATCGGCGTCGTCAATCCCGACCATGCCTACCCTTTGTCGCACGCCGCCTTGCTCGCCAATCTGCTGGCGCAATCAGAAGCCTTCGCCAACGGTGCCGAGCACGCCGATCCGCATCGTCGCTATCCCGGCAGTCGGCCGAATACGCTGTTCCTGCTGGATGCCCTGACGCCGCATTCGCTGGGCGCGCTGTTGGCGATGTACGAACACTCGGTCTATGCCCAATCCGTGCTGTGGGGCATCAATGCGTTTGATCAGTGGGGCGTTGAGCTTGGCAAGAAGATCGCCGGCGACCTGTTGCCGGCATTGACGGGCGATGCCGACGTGAGCGATCCAATTACGCGCCAATTGCTGGCTGAAATTCGCGCGCGCCGATAGGACCTCAGAAATCAAGAGCAGTTTCTTGGAGTTCGTCATCCCCGCGAAGGCGGGGATCCAGTGTTTCGGTAGGTTTGGTCTCGTTGCCATTTTCTGGATTCCCGCTTTCGCGGGAATGAGGATTCGAATTCACTGACTCTGAGGCTGCGCATTTGACCTCAGAAGTTGCCTTTGCGGATTGACATGCCAGCGCCCAAGCGACGTGTTCGCGAACCAAGTCGGACGGATGCTCGGCACGGGCAAGCAGTGCTTCGACCATGCTTGGGTGATAAGGCGCATTTCCCATGGCCACGGCGACATTGCGCAACCAGCGCGTCCAACCGATGCGGCGAATCGCGGAGCCTTCGGTGAGGGCGAGAAACGTCTCCTCGTCCCAACCAAATAACTCGATCAGCGACAAGCCATCAAGGCCGTGACGAACGCGAAAGTCGGGTTCGGCGCTGAGCTTGGCGAACTTGTTCCACGGGCATACCAACTGGCAGTCATCGCACCCATAAATCCGATTGCCCATCAATGGCCGCAAGTCTTCGGGGATGCTGCCTGGCAGCTCGATGGTGAGGTAAGAGATGCAGCGACGCGCGTCGACTTGATAGGGCGCAACAATGGCGCCCGTTGGGCAAGCGGGGATGCAGCGCGTGCAGGTGCCGCAGTGCTCGCTGGTCGATGAGTCGGCCGGCAATGGCAGGTTGGTGTAGATCTCGCCCAAAAAAAACCAGGAGCCGGTGCGAGTATCGATCAAGTTGCTGTGCTTGCCGATCCAGCCGAGGCCCGCATTTCGTGCCAGCGCTTTTTCCAACACCGGCGCGGAGTCGGTGTAGACGCGGTAGCCATAGCTGCCGATGGCGTGCTCGATGCGCGTGGCCAACATCTGCAAACGCCGCCGCAGCAGCTTGTGGTAGTCGCGGCCCAACGCGTAGCGAGACACGTAGCCTCGATTGGCATCGCCCAAAACCGACCATGCGTCCTCTGCATCAGGGAAATAATCCATCCGCGCCGAGATCACTCGCAGGGTGCCCGGTTGCAGTTTGTCGGGACTTGCGCGCGCGCTGACGTTGCGCGCCATGTAGTCCATTTCGCCGTGGCGGCCGTCCGCCAGCCAGCGCTGCAGGTGGGCGCCGTCCGCAGCCAGTGCGGGCTCAGCGATGCCGACGGCCTGAAAGCCCAACTGCGCGCTCCAAGCGCGAATCTGCACAAGCAATGCCTCGCAATCGATGTCGGCGGCCGGTTGGGTGTGCATTCTGCTCATCGCGGCGAGTATAGAATCGCCGCCATGCGCAACGCCCAGCCGCTGTATTCCACTGCCACTGTCCGCGCCATCGACGCGGCTGCCATTGCTGGCGGAATTGCCGGCTACACCCTGATGACCCGAGCGGGCGATGCCGCCTTCGCGCTGTTGCGTAGCCGCTGGCCACAGGCGCACAAATTGTTAGTGGTGTGCGGTCCGGGCAACAACGGTGGCGATGGCTATGTGCTGGCGCGGTGCGGCCGCGCGGCGGGGCTCGAGGTCATCGTGCTGAGTCTGGACGCTGGTGTACCGCGCAGCGCGGATGCCAAACAGGCGCTTGCGGATTGGCGCGAGGCCGGTGGTGACGTGTCGGTGTTCGATCCGCGCTTGCCGTTGCCGGCGGCCGATTTGGTGGTGGATGCACTGTTCGGTATCGGGTTGGCGCGCGCGCCTGAGTTAGAGGCAACCGCGTTGATCGAAGCCATCAATCGATTTGAGCGGCCGGTGTTGGCGCTGGACGTGCCCAGCGGCGTCGATGCCGATTCTGGCGCCATTCCTGGGGTTGCGGTTCGCGCCACGGTGACGTTGAGCTTCATCGCCAACAAGCGCGGCTTGGTGACCGGCCCGGCGTTGGATGCCGTGGGTGAATTGCGCTTGGATGGCTTGAACGTACCCGCCGCTGCCTTTCTCGAACAGCAGCCCGCCGCCTATTCCATCGATGCACGCGCGCTGGCCGACTTGCCTGTGCGGCGTGCCAACGGGCACAAGGGCGACCATGGCCACGTGCTCGCAGTTGGCGGTGACCATGGGGCGGGTGGCGCACTTCGCTTGTGTGTGGAAGCCGCCTTGCGCAGCGGGGCCGGCCTGGTCAGCGCCTTGACTCGCCCCAAGCACGTTGCGCCCTTGCTCACTGCGCGACCCGAATGCATGACCCACGCCAGTCGCACCGGCGAACTGCCATCCGCCGCGCGCCGCGCCACGGTCATCGCACTGGGGCCTGGTCTAGGTCAGGCGGATTGGGGGCGCGCGCTGTATTTGGCGCTGATCGATGACCAGCGACCGCTGGTGCTAGATGCCGATGCACTCAATTTGCTGGCTGCCGAACCGCGGCCGGTGCCAGGTCGGATATTGACACCGCATCCGGGCGAAGCCGCGCGGCTGCTCGACTGCAGCGTGCCGGCGGTGCAGCGCGATCGCTACGCGGCGCTGGATCAATTGGTCGAGCGCTACGCAGCGACCGTCGTGCTGAAGGGTGCTGGCACCCTTATCGGCGCGCCAGGCGAGCCCACCATCATCATTCGCGCTGGCAATCCAGGCATGGCGAGTGGCGGCATGGGCGATGTGCTGACCGGTGTCATCGCCGCGCTCATCGCGCAAGGTATGGCCGACTACGAGGCGGCTGCCTTGGGTGCCGTGTTGCACGCGGCGGCGGGTGATCAAGCGGCCGCCGATGGAGGTCAACGCGGTTTGTTGGCGTCGGATTTGTTGCCATGGCTAAGGGGTGATCGCGCGCGGCAGGCGTTCTGTCACGCCGCGCCGTCGCCGCCATAAGCGGCGGCGACATGGAATTGGCGCTGGCGGACATTGAGGCCACCGAACGGCTGGGCGGCGCACTTGCGCGCTCGCTACCGGGTGACGCGAACGCGGTGGTGTTCCTCGACGGCGATCTGGGTGCCGGCAAGACCACACTCGCGCGCGCCCTGTTGCGTGGGCTGGGTGTCGAAGGACCGATCCGTAGCCCGACCTACACCTTGGTGGAGCGCTATTCGCTCACCGCCGGGGGCGAGTGCGCACATCTGGATCTGTATCGCATTGCCGATCCCGAAGAACTTGACTATCTCGCTTTGGACGAACTCGCTGCCAGCGCCTGGCTCTGGCTAGTGGAGTGGCCACAGCGCGGCGCAGGGCGATTGCCCAAGGCAGATCTGGTGGTTGCCTTGGCGGTGGTGGGCGAGGCACGCGAGGCGCACTTGCATGCGCAATCTGAAGTCGGCAAGCGCTGGTTGACGGACCTCGGCAAGCTCGGATTTGTGGGCTTGGGCACCAATCCGCAGCAAAATAGCTCAGTGCAAGATTAGGAAAGTCGCCCAGGTAACGGATTTGCTTGGGGAATTGCTTGATTTTACTGCGGTAGTGGCGTTCAATCCGCACGATGAGCCTACTTTCGCCCAAAACGTTGCGTGTGCTGCCCCTTGCACTGCTTTTCTGCAGTGCCTTGGCGTCGGCCGCGCAGATTGGCGCGGTTCGAGTTTGGAACGGACCTGAATACACCCGCGTCGTGTTCGACGTCTCAGGTCCGCTGGACTACAAAATGTTCAGCTTGGCGGATCCGAACCGCGTGGTGCTCGACGTCAAACGTGGCCAATTGGGTGCTGGTTTTCGAGCTGCGGAAGTGGCCGGTGTCTTGAAAGGGGTGCGCAGTGGCGCGCTTGGAAAAGACGATTTGCGCGTGGTGTTTGATTTGAGCGAAAGCGTCAAGCCACGCAGTTTCCTGTTGGAGCCCGCCGAAAAGCTGGGTTACCGCTTGGTGGTCGACCTCTACCCAGAGCACGCCAAACCAAGCGCCGTGCGCACCGTCGCCCAAGCGCAACCCTCCAGCGACCGCAAAGTCATCATCGCGATTGATGCTGGCCACGGCGGCGAAGATCCGGGCGCGCGCGGCCCCACCGGCGTGTTCGAGAAGAACATCACGCTCTCGGTGGCGCGTGAATTGGCGACCCAGATCAATGCCGAACGCGGCATGGAAGCGGTATTGATCCGCGACGGCGACTATTTCATCCCGCTGCAAAAGCGCTACCGCAAGGCGCGTGAAGCCAAGGCCGACCTGTTCGTCTCTATCCACGCGGATGCGTTCCATCGGCAGGCAGCGGCCGGCGCGTCGGTGTACGTGCTGTCCACTCGTGGCGCTTCGGGTGAAGCTGCGCGTTGGTTGGCGGACCGCGAGAATGCATCTGACTTGGTCGGCGGCGTGACCTTTGAGGGCAAGGACAACACCTTGGCGGCGGTGCTGCTCGATCTGTCGCAAAGCGCGACCATGAAGGGCTCGCAAGACGCGGCCAACAATGTGTTGTCGGCGCTGAAGCGGGTCGGCAAGGCGCACAAGCCGAATGTCGAGCATGCCAATTTTGTGGTGTTGCGCTCACCGGACGTGCCGTCGATGCTGGTCGAGACCGCCTTCATTTCCAATCCGGGCGAAGAAAAGAAGCTCAACGATCCCGCGTATCGCCGTCGACTGGCGCAAGCGATTCGCGACGGTGTGCGCGACTATTTCCAGGTGCAGCCGCCGCCGGGCACGTGGTTGGCCAATAACGTCCAGGATCTGCCGCGTGAGCATGTGGTGAGCCGGGGTGAGACCTTGAGTCTGATAGCCACTCGCCACAACGTGCCCCTGTCGCGTTTGCGCGCTGCTAACTCGACTAGCTTGCGCGGCGACGTGGTGCGGATTGGCGAGCGTCTGCGGATTCCGACGGGGCCGGGCTGAGGCTCAACCCCCCGGCGTAGCAGGTGGCTTGAATTCAGCCAAACAAGGCAGCAGGTAGACTCACCCTCCGCTGCAACCGCCGACGCCTTCAGTGCCAATTCGCGCGCTACCCGAAGTTCTGATCAACCAGATTGCCGCAGGCGAGGTCGTAGAACGGCCGGCGTCGGTGGTCAAGGAGTTGGTCGAGAACGCGCTTGATGCGGGCGCGATGCGCGTCGATGTCGAGCTTGAAGAAGGCGGCATTCGGCTGATTCGGGTGCGCGATGACGGCGCCGGCATCCAAGCCGATGAGTTGCCGCTGGCGTTGACTCGCCACGCGACCAGCAAGATCGCTTCACTCGACGATCTCGAAGGCGTTCTGACCTTGGGCTTCCGTGGTGAAGCGCTGCCTTCCATCGCAGCGGTGTCGCGCTTCGCGCTGACCTCGCGCACCGAACACGCAGAGCACGCGACGCGCGTCATTGTTGAAGATGGCCGTCCGCAGCCGGCGCAACCCGCGCAGCATCCGCACGGCACCACGGTCGAGGTCCGCGATTTGTTCTACAGCGTGCCCGCGCGGCGACGCTTTTTGCGCGCCGAGCGCACCGAGTTCGCGCATGTCGACGAACTGCTGCGAACCTTGGCCTTGGCGCACATGCGGCGTGAATTGCGCCTCACGCATAACGGCAAGGCAGTGCGCAGTTATCGCGCTGCGGTCGACGTGGGCGGTCGCCAACGCCGACTTGCCGACGCGTTGGGGGAGGCGTTTGCCAGCCAGTGCCTCGCCGTCGATCACGAAAGTGCAGGCTTGCACTTGAGTGGTTGGATTGGCCTGCCGACGGCCTCACGTTCGCAAGCCGATCAGCAGTATTTCTACGTCAATAGCCGTGCGGTGCGTGATCGTGTGGTCACCCACGCGGTGCGTCAAGCCTATGCCGACGTGTTGTTTCACGGTCGTCATCCGGCCTTTGTGTTGTACCTCGACATCGATCCGCGACGGGTGGATGTCAACGTCCACCCGGCCAAGCACGAAGTACGTTTTCGCGATGGCCGCTTGGTCCACGACTTCATGTTCCGCAGCCTGCACGAGGCCTTGGCGCAGACGCGTGCGGGAGCATCGCCCTTGTCTGACCGTGCGCGTCATGTCGATCTGGCCAACAGCGCGATGCTGCTCGCTGAAGGTGGCAGCGGAATGCCGGCGAATGCTGCCTACGCGTCCACGACCTATTGGCGCGGCGGCTCTCCGCAATCCAGCCTCGCCTTGCCAGTGCGCGAGCAAATGGCCACCTACGCCGCGTTGTATGGCGCGGCGCCGACTGGCAGTGCAGAGACCACGAATACGCCGGTGACTGCGGCCGTCAGCGGGGCGATTCCGCCGCTCGGCTTTGCCGTGGCGCAGTTGCATGGCGTCTACATTTTGAGCGAAGCCGCTGATGGTCTGATCGTGGTGGACATGCACGCCGCGCATGAGCGCATCGGCTACGAGCGGCTGAAGCTGGCACAGGCAGGCGAGGGCATTCGCGCGCTCAATTTGCTGGTGCCGGAGAGTATCGCCGTGAGTGCGCGCGAGGCGGATTTTGTTGAGGCCAATCCACAAGCATTTATTGAGCTTGGATTCGATCTGCAACGCGTGGCGCCGACGCAGATTAGTCTGCGCGGAATGCCGGCCCTGTTGGAAGGCGTCGACGCGCGACAGTTGCTGTTGGATGTATTGGCCGACCTGATCGAATTGGGCAGCACGCGGCGGGTAGAGGAGCAACGCAACGAACTGCTCTCCACCATGGCCTGCCATGCCGCCGTGCGCGCCAACCGGCGACTGACAATTCCCGAAATGAATGCGCTATTGCGCGACATGGAAGCGACCGAGCGCTCAGGCCAATGCAATCACGGCCGGCCAACGTGGACGCGGCTTACCATGGCCGAACTGGATCGCCTGTTCTTGCGTGGCCGTTGACCACGGTGTTGCGATGATGCAATCACGTAGTTGCTGGCCATGCCAGCCCCCTGATGGTGGAGATATTCGATGCCCTGCACCCGTTTCCGTGTTGCCAGTTTGGCCTTGTTGGTGATGACCATAAGCTCGCTTCCGACCCTTGCCACCGAAATCAGCCCAGAAGCTGCGCATCGCGCCGCAGTGGATGCGTGGCACGCGGCACGCCTGCAACGTTTGCGCGCACCCGATGGCTGGCTGTCACTGGTCGGTTTGCATTGGGTGGAGGAGGGTGAGCACAGCTTCGGCACGGCCAACGACAACGACATCGTCATCGCCACCGGGCCGGCGCATTTTGGCAAGGTCAGTCTCAGCGATGGTGTATTGCGAATTCTGCCGGCGGCCGACAGCGGTGTGGCGGCGCCAGCTGCCGATGCAACCCGCATCGATATCGTCGCGGGTCGCTCAAGCATCGAACTGCTCACCCGCGGCGACCGCCGTGGCCTGCGCGTGCGTGATTCAGAGGCGAAGACGCGCACCGGTTTCGTCGGCATTGATCGCTATCCGGTCAACTTCAAATGGCGGGTTGAAGCGCACTTTGAGCCGCACGTGGCGGGAACGACGATGGACATCGCCAATGTCACAGGCTCGCTCGATCCGACCGGCAACCCGGGTGTGCTGCATTTCGAATTTGACGGCAAGCCTTACAGCTTGGAAGCCTTGGACGGCGATGAGAAGCAGTTGTTTCTGATCATCGCCGACCGCACCAGCGGCAAAGATACCTATGGTGCCGGCCGCTTCATCTACATCGATAAACCCGTCGACGGCAAAGCCATCATCGACTTCAACCACGCCTATAACCCGCCCTGCGCTTTCACCGCCTTCTCGACTTGCCCGCTGCCGCCGCCCGAAAATCGGCTGGACTTGGCGGTAACCGCGGGCGAACGCAAGCACATCGGGTTGAGTGAGTGAGGAAGGCGTTTAGCTACAGAGTTGGCTCGTGCAGGAGAGCGTCTTGCCTGAGCCAAAAAAGCAGCGCCGCAGGAGCAGCGCCCTCCAAACGCGCGAAGCCGCTTTGAGGAGGGCCGCGCTCCTGCGCGGCTGCAGTCGCCATACAGGCATTCAATCCAGCAACACTGCCGGGATGGGTTTAGCCGACCGCCAATTGGCCAATGTCACCGGCATCGGCACCAGGTCGATGCAATCGACCGGGCAGGGCGGCAAACACAGCTCGCAGCCGGTGCACAAATCAGCGACGACGGTGTGCATCAACTTGGGCGCGCCAATGATGGCGTCCACCGGGCAAGCCTGGATGCACTTGGTACAGCCAATGCACTCGGCCTCGCGGATGAAGGCCAGTCGCTTGGGTTTCTCGATCCCATTGTTGGGGTTGAGCGCGACCGGCTCGCGGCCAAGTAACTCGGACAATGCGCGTATGCCTGCTTCACCCCCAGGCGGGCATTGGTTGATGTCTGCCTCGCCACGGGCAATCGCTTCGGCGTAAGGCCGGCAGCCCGGAAAACCGCATTGCCCGCATTGTGTTTGCGGAAGGATCGCATCGATGCGATCGGCCACTGCATCGCCCTCGCTGCGAAATCGGTGCGCGGCGTAGCCGAGAATCGCTCCCAAGATCAGCGCCAGGCCAACGCCCGCTGCCAATCCCAGCCACATCAGCCGCGATCCAAACCAGCAAACCCCAGAAACGCCAGCGCCATGATGCCGGCATTGATCAACGCGATCGGTGCGCCGCGAAAGCTGGCGGGCACGGGTGCTGCTTCCAAGCGTTCGCGCATCGCTGCAAACATGATCAACACCAGCCCGAATCCCACGGCCGCGCCGAAGCCATAGATGATCGCCTGCAGCAGCGAGCGCTCCGCTTGCACGTTGAGCAAGGCAACGCCCAGTACCGCGCAATTGGTCGTGATCAAGGGCAGAAAAATCCCCAGCACCCGATACAACATTGGACTGCGCGCCTTCATCACGCTTTCAACAAACTGCACCACCGCGGCGATCACCAGGATGAAGGTGAGCGTGCGCAGATGGTCGAGCCCCAACGGCACCAGCAGCCAGTTCTGCACCATCCACGCCAAGGCTGCCGACAGCGTCAACACAAAGCCCGTCGCCAACGCCATTCCGTAGGCCGAGTCCAGCTTGTTGGATACGCCCATGAAAGGGCATAGGCCAAGGAACTTCACTAGGACGAAGTTGTTGACAAGGACGGCGCCGATTAGGGTCAGGGCTAGGTCGGGCATTTTTTCGGTATTCGGTCGTCGGGACTCGGCCGGAAATTGGGAATGGGTTCGCTCATGTCTCGAAACGCAGCCGAGCAAGCTCGGCTCTACGAAAGCAGCCGAGCAAGTTTGCGCGCTGCGCGCGCGCCTTCGCTTCGCTCGGTCGACTCTACAAAAGCTGGAGTAGTGGAATTGGCGCGGCGAGCATTTGTAGAGCGGAGCTTGCTCCGCTGCCCTTTACCCGTGACTCACGCCGTCCCCGATACCGGAGTTCCGAAAAACTCATGCAACCCCCATCCCAGCCACCGCCCCCACATCCACATCCAACAAATACAACGCGTCAGCGCTACCTGCAGAAAGAATCATCCCTTCGCTGACGCCAAAGCGCATCTTGCGCGGGGCGAGGTTGGCGATGAAGACGACGTGGCGGCCGATGAGTTTGGCGGGCTCCGGGTAAGCCGAGCGGATGCCAGAAAAAATCTGCCGCTCGCCCAGATCACCTGCATCGAGTTTGAAGCGCAGCAATTTATCCGAGCCCTCGATGAAGTCGCATTCAATGACGCGGCCGATGCGTAGATCGAGTTTGGCGAAGTCCTCGATGCCAACGGTAGCGGCATTGCCGGTCGCTGAAACAGATTTTGTAGGAGCGCCGGCAGGCGCGATGCTCTTGGGTTTCGGTGGCACGACTTTCGCGCCTTCCGACGCTCCCACAGAAGCAGTGGCCTCCGGCGCTGCGGTGGGCTCGAGTGTGGCTTTGCTGGCTTCGATCATGGCGTCGATGAGTTTGGGGTCGATGCGGGTCATCAGCGGAACGAACTCATTGATGCGGTGATTCAGCAGCAGGCTTATGTCGGCCAATTTGTCCGTGGGCGCACCCAAGAATTTAAACGCCTTTTCGGCAAGGATCGGCAGGATAGGCTTTAGTGCCACTGCAAACAGATAGAAGTGGTTTAGCGCCTGGGAGCAAACTTGGTGAAGCTGGACATGATCATCGGGGCTCTTTGCGAGCACCCAAGGCTGGAAGCGGTCAAACCATTGATTCATTTCGTCGGCCATGCCCATCACGCGATGAGCGACACGGCTGAAATGTGCGTTGAGGTAGTCGCCAGGGTTGCTCGCGTTCCCGAATACCTCCTTTTCGATTCGGGTCCGGTGGTTGATGTACAGCTCTTGATTCAGAAGTTGTGGTGCAAGCATCGAATCGAAATGCTTGTGAATGAATCCGGCTGATCGGCTGGCTAGATTCACGAACTTACCAACCAGATCACTGTTCACGCGCTGCGCGAAATCCTCAAGATTGAGATCGAGGTCTTCCACGCCGCCACTTGATTTGCTGGCAAAGTAATAGCGCAGATATTCCGGCTGCAAGCCGACGTCGAGATAGGTGCGCGCCTCAATAAACGTGCCGCGCGATTTCGACATCTTTGCGCCATTGACCGTCAGATAGCCGTTGACATGCAGCTTGTTGGGCAATCGATAGCCGGCACCCTTGAGCACCGCCGGCCAAAACAGGCCGTGGAAATTGACGATGTCTTTGCCGATGAAGTGGTGCAGCTCGGCGTGATCGCCCGGCTTGAGCAGAGCGTCCAATTCGTCCGGCCCGAACCCTACTTTTTTGCCGCCAGCCGCCAACTCTTGCAGGGTGGTCAGATACCCGATCGGCGCATCGAGCCATACGTAGAAGAATTTGCCCGGCGCGTGGGGAATCTCGAAGCCGAAGTAGGGCGCGTCGCGCGAGATGTCCCAGTCGCGCAGGCCGCCGTCGGAGTCCAGCCACTCGCTCAGTTTTGCCTTGACGCCTGGACGCGCCACTTCGCCAGCAAGCCATTCGCGCAGGTCCACACTGAAATGGCTAAGGCGAAAGAAGTAGTGCTCCGATTCACGCAGCTCCGGAGTGGCGCCTGACACCACCGAGCGCGGGTTTTTCAGCTCGGTGGGCGAGTAGGTCGCACCGCAGTTCTCGCA
>JANNWF010000624.1:0-1741 GCA_031408455.1 Pseudoxanthomonas sp.
GACGGCTTGGGCCACGATCCCGGACTGCGCCATGCGGCACGACACGCTCCGCAAACGGCGCAACCCGGCAAGAGGGATGACGCCGGGTAAAATGACGTTGGATCTGGATCTAATCGGACAAGCAATCCGACCAAACCCGTGTGATCAGCCAACGGAGCGTTCAGTGGCCGCTGACCACCGTGGCACCGACGGCGGAGCGGACCTTCGCCGCGAGGTCGCTAGCTTCTGCGGTAGTCGGGGCCTCGGCGATGATGCGACTCACTGGTTCGGTGCCCGACGCGCGCAGGTGTACCCAGCGATCCGCCCACACCAACTTGAGACCATCGAGCGTGATCAGTTCGGCCCCCTGCGTCAGCGCATGCCCGCTGAGTTTGGTGATGGCGGCGGTCACTGCGGCGCGGTCCATCGCGACCTTTTCCTTATGGATGGCGTAGCGCGGAATCGCAGTGATCACCTGACTGAGTTTCTGTTTGGCGCGCGCGAGGTACTCCAACACCAGCGCCATGCCAATCTGGCTATCACGGCCCCACACCACGCGCGGATCGATGATGCCGCCGTTGCCTTCGCCACCGACGACTGCGTTGTTCGCCTGCATGGCGTCAACCACGTGGGCCTCGCCGACTTTGGAACGCAGCACGCGCGCTCCGTGGCGTTTGGCCACGTCTTCGAGCATGCGGCTGGTCGAGAGGTTGGTGCACACCACCAGATCTTTGCGCCCTGCCGCTTGTTCCGCCGCCAAACGCGCCGCCGTACACAACACCAGGGTGTATTCCTCGCCGATGTAGGTGCCGTTCTCATCGATGATCGCCAAGCGATCCGCATCCGGATCCTGGACAAAGCCGATGGCGGCGCCGACCGCCTTCACCACCGCACCGGTGTCGCGCACGTTGGCGGCAGTGGGTTCGGGATCGCGCGGAAACACCTGATCCGGTCGAGTGAAAAGCGGCACGACCTCGCATCCCAGGGCCGCGAGCAGAGCGGGAGCAATGGCGCTGCCTGCGCCGTTCACGCTGTCGATCACCACCTTGAGTTTCGCCGCGCGGATAAGCGCTACGTCAACACACGCGAGCACGCGGTCCTGGTGGATGCGCAGCGCATCATCGCGGCTGCGATAACCACCGATGCCACTCCACGGCAGAAACGCCGCGTCGCCACGATACGCCGCCAACACCACATCGAGCTGCGCTTGATCGACGTTGCGACCACTCGGCGAAAAAAGTTTCAGCGCATTCCACTCCACCGGATTGTGACTGGCGCTGATCTGGATGCCGCCGCTCGCCTTCAATTCATTGATCATGATCGGCACCGTCGGCGTCGGCACGAGACCGATGTCGATCACCGTGCAACCGACGGCGCGCAGCCCGGCGCTCACCGCTTGGACGAACAACGCACCGGTCGGGCGACTGTCGCGTCCGACCACCACCTTGCCGCCCTTGGCGATGGTTTGGCCGTACGCCGCACCCAGGCCCATCACCTGATCGACATCGATGGTCTTGCCGACCAAGCCACGGATGCCAGAGATGGAGACGACACAGGTCAGGGGGCGATTGGTCATGGATGTAAGCCGTAGCGGGTGCACGTGGGTTGCCAACGACGCGACATCCGGACGTGACTAGGCATGTCCGCCGGGCATGAGACGGAATGGGACAGTGCACACACTGACCGCCAGATGGCGTGATCTTTGTCCTGCCGTCATGATGATCCCCGTCATGTGGAGCAGCACCGTGCAGGTATGAACAAC
>JANNWF010000625.1:0-3365 GCA_031408455.1 Pseudoxanthomonas sp.
GTTGCAAACCTTGCGCTCGGTGGCGCCCGTTAATTGCGAGGGCGATCCGACGGTGGTGTTGCTGACGCCGGGCATCAACAACAGCGCGTATTACGAGCACGCGTTTCTTGCCGACGAGATGGGCATTGATCTGGTCGAAGGCCAAGACCTGCTGGTGCGCGACGGCATCTGCTACATGCGCAATACCGAAGGCTTGGTGCGCGTCGATGTGATCTACCGCCGCATCGACGACGACTATCTCGATCCGCTGGTGTTTCGCCCCGACTCGCTGCTGGGGACGCCCGGGCTGCACTCGGCCTGTCTCGCCGGCAATCTGACTCTGACCAATGCGATAGGTGCTGGCATTGCCGACGACAAGGCCGTTTACATTCACGTGCCAGCGATGATTCGTTTTTATCTCGGTGAAGAGCCGCTGCTGGCCAACGTGCCTACCTTTGACTGCAAGCAACCGAAGGAGCTGTCGCACGTGCTGGCGAATCTGGATCAACTGGTCGTCAAAGCCGTGCACGGCTCGGGTGGCTACGGCATGTTGGTCGGGCCGCACGCGAGTAAGCGCGAGCGCGAGGAGTTTGCCACCGTGCTGCGCGCGCGTCCGCAGGACTACATCGCGCAGCCAACGTTGGCGCTGTCCACCGTGCCGGTATTCGTAGACGCAGGCATCGCTCCACGGCATGTGGATTTGCGACCGTACGTGCTCAGTGGAGATCGTATTCGCATCGTCGCAGGAGGCTTGAGTCGGGTGGCTTTGCGCGAGGGCTCCTTGGTGGTGAACTCATCGCAAGGCGGCGGCACCAAGGACACCTGGGTTTTGGAGTCTTAACCCGGACTTTTCAAGAATCACGCGCGCCCTCGCTTGTCTATTGACCGCACAAGGAATTCTCTTCAGTCGGCCGTATGGGCCGATACGACGCTCCTTCAGAGCATCCCTTGTGCGATCACTATCCTGCGCGATCATCGCGCGTATTCATGAAAAGGCCGGGTTAATGTTAGTCCGCATCGCTGCCAACCTGTATTGGCTCTCGCGTTATGTGGAGCGCGCTGACTATGTCGCGCGCCTGGTGCAAGTCGCCGGTCATATGAGCGCGGTGCGCCCCGATGCAGAGCTTGGCAGCGAGTGGCGGTCAGCGCTGGTGGCCGCCGGCGTAGAGGAAGCCTTCAGCGCCGAGCACGAATTCAGTGAGGCGGCGGCGATTGACTACTTGGTGTTCGATCCAGAAAACCCATCGTCGATCGTCAGCTGTATCGAGACTGCCCGGCGCAATGCACGCGCGGTGCGCAGTGCGATCACCTCGGAAATGTGGGAAGCGATCAATGGCACTTGGTTGGAGTTGTCGCTGCGCCGGCATGAGGCACGCAACAGCGACGACTTGATTCGATTTCTCGACTGGGTGAAAGAACGCGCCGGCCTGTTTCAAGGCATCTACGCCGGCACCATGTTGCGCATGGACGGCTTTCATTTCACTCGTCTCGGCCAGTTTCTTGAGCGTGCGGATAACACCGCGCGCTTGCTCGACGTGAAGTACCACGTGCAGCTGCCCAGCCTGAACGACGTCGGTGGCGTGATCGATCACTACCAATGGTTGGCGATCCTGCGCGTGGTTGCTGCGCGACGCGCGTATCGAGTTTTGTTCAAGGGCGTGGTCTCGCCCAGTCACGTGGCGGAACTGCTGATCTTGCGGCCTGAGTTTCCGCGCTCGTTGCGCTATTGCTATGAGCATCTGGCCAGCCATCTGGATCAGATCCGAGGTCAGGACGCCGACCGCAGTGCTGAGGCCAAGCGCTTGGCAAACGAACTGCATGTGCAACTTCGCTACGCCCACATCGACACCATCATGCGTGGTGGTCTGCATGAGTTCTTGAGCGATGTGGTCGAGCGCAACGCCGTGCTTGGACGCGAAATCGCGCGCGCCCATTTGTTCTAGCTGGCTGATGGCAGCTGTCGTGCTCAGCACTTACTCAGGCGCATGGCCAGCGGCATTCGCGCGGCTGTGCGCCGAGCTGACCGCGGTGTTCGCGCCGACACCGGTGATGCTCGAGCACATTGGGAGCACCGCAGTGCCCGGCCTCGTGGCCAAGCCGGTCATCGATCTGCTGCTCGGTGCCAGTTACCTTTCCGAGGTCGAATCCAAGATCCCGGCGCTTGCCACCTTGGGGTATGCATACGTCTCCAAGTACGAGCGCGAGCTTCCGCAGCGCCGCTACTTCGTCAAATCCGCCGCGGGCGAATTGCGTGTGCATTTGCATGCTGTTGTGTATCGCTCACCTATTTGGGAGCGACATTTAAGGTTTAGAGATGCGCTGCGGAATGATCCGGCCCTGGCTTCGCGATATGCCGACCTGAAGCTGCGCTTGGCGACTGCATTCGCCAACGACAAAGCGGCCTATACCGACGCCAAGGCCCCATTCATTCGGGATGTTCTGTCCATCAGCAGTGCCACGGACTAGCAAGCAGGCAGATGCTGTCTTAGCGACCCGCTCCAGAGACCGTACCGAAGTTGCTCGTGGCGTAGCGAAGTCCCATTGCGTTACTGGGACTCGGGTGAAAGCGAAACAGTCCGTTGCGCCGCTGGTTCACCGCAGGTGCACCGTTCATCTGCAATCTGCCGCCTGTGCGTTGGCAACTGCGTAGCATGGCGCGGTTGTGTTGGCACCGCTACGCTAGCGCTGGATGCGGGTTCGGATCGGTCAACGCGCCCCAAGCGGCTGAAACTATCGAGATTCGCTCGGCGGGATCAAGCTACTGCCTGCCGAAGTAAACCCTCTCCAGCACAAATCCCCATGGATGGCCTGACCGCGTTTTTTATTTCCGCCGTAATGATCATGCTTAACGGCGCGGTGCTCGGCTTGATGCATCGCGACCTGCCGCAATCATTGCAGGCCAGCGCGTTCAGTTGGCGGGTAGGCACGCTGTTGCAGGCGGGCGGCTGTGTCTTGCTGGCGGTGCAGCGCTCGCTGCCGACTGCGTGGGTAATGCCGTTGGCGCACGGCATGCTCTTGCTTGGCATCACTGGTTATTGGCAGGCGTTGCGCCAGTTCTACGGATTTGCCAACACCTATGTCATCGGCCTGCCGTTCTTGATCGGCAGTTTCGGAATGGTGTGGCTTTCGGCGATCGACCCCAGTCGAACCGGTCGCATTTTGTTGGCAGCGGGTTGCTGGTCGGTGATTGTGACCGGCTGCATCGTCACGCTGGCTTCCAGGCGCGCAAGCGATTCCGCCAATAGCCGGCGCGTGTTGATGGGTGTATTTATTGCCGTAGCACTGATGATCATGGCTTCCGGGCTAGTGTTTGGCCTGCCGGGCGCGATCCGTGCTTTGCTAGGTAATGCGGGTTGGATCAACTTGATCGCGCCTTTGATTGCGGC
>JANNWF010000626.1:0-1755 GCA_031408455.1 Pseudoxanthomonas sp.
CCCCATCAAGGTCGTTGTGTCATCTCACCACGCCCTTTTCTTCAACGTCGTCTGCAACGAGCTGAAAACTGCGAAGACAAAACGCTATTTCCTGCACCGCTCAAATAAGGGCGAGGATTTCACGCTCCGCGCGACCGATGACACGCCGTTTTTCCACCACGTCGCGATGCTGAGCGAAATCCGCAAGGCAGCGGAATCCGGTGCGCTCTTTACCTACCACTTCAACATGCTTCGCAGCATTCTTGAAAAGACGGCTGCCTTCTTCGGGAAGAAGGATTTTTCGGCCTGCCTCGAGGGCGTGGAGGACGAGGCGCTATACGCCCGCACTCTGAATCTCCTCAGTCACGGAAAATATTCGCTCTACGAGCCGACGGAGATGCTGGAAGACAACAAGCAGCTCTTCCGCGAAATCCTTTCCGCTTTCCTTGCCAAGCATCAGTTCGACCTGCCCGCTCTGTTGAACGAGCCCGCCGTGCCAGCCGCCGCTGCGGCAGCACCGACACCAACCCCGGCACCTGCACCGGTAGCCACCACATGAACGACCAAGACCAAAAACAACTGGGCAAGACCCTCTGGAACATCGCCGACACACTGCGCGGGGCGATGAACGCGGACGACTTCCGCGACTACATGCTGTCCTTCCTATTCCTGCGCTACCTCTCGGACAATTACGAGACGGCGGCGAAGAAGGAACTGGGCAAAGACTATCCCACGCTCGACGCGGACGACCGCCGTGCGCCGCTATCCCTCTGGTATGCCATCAACCCGGACGACATCACCGAGTTTGAAAAGCAGATGCGCCGTAAGGTGCACTACGTCATCCAGCCGCCGCACCTCTGGAACAGCATCGCCAACATGGCCCGTACCCAAAATAGCGAACTGCTCAACACATTGCAGGCGGGCTTCAAATACATCGAAAACGAATCATTCGAGAGCACCTTCAACGGCCTTTTCTCGGAGATCAACCTCGGATCGGACAAGCTCGGCCGGAAGTATGAAGACCGGAACGCCAAGCTCTGCTCCATCATCACGGAGATCGCCAAAGGGTTGGCGGAATTCTCCTCTGACATCGATGCGCTGGGCGATGCCTACGAATACCTGATTGGCCAGTTTGCCGCCGGTTCCGGCAAAAAAGCGGGCGAGTTCTACACCCCGCAGCAGATATCCGACATCCTCTCCGCCATCGTCACCCTCGACAGCCAGGAACCCGCCACTGGCAAGAAGGACCGCCTCACCAGCGTGCTCGACTTCGCCTGCGGTTCCGGCTCACTGCTGCTCAACGTGCGCAAGCGCATGGGGCCGCACGGCATCGGCAAAATTTACGGACAGGAAAAGAACATCACCACCTATAACCTCGCGCGCATGAACATGCTGCTGCACGGGGTGAAGGATTCGGAGTTCGAGATCTACCACGGCGACACCCTGACCAACGATTGGGACATCCTGCGCGAGTCGAATCCTGCCAAGAAGCCCGCGTTCGATGCCGTCGTTGCCAATCCACCGTTCAGCTACCGCTGGGATCCCACCGATGCGATGGGCCAGGACGTGCGCTTCAAGAACCACGGCCTGGCCCCCAAATCCGCCGCCGATTTCGCCTTCCTGCTCCACGGCTTCCACTTCCTGAAAGACGAAGGCGTGATGGCCATCATCCTGCCCCACGGCGTGCTGTTTCGAGGCGGTGCTGAAGAGCGCATACGCACCAAGCTGCTGAAGGACGGCCACATCGACACCGTCATCGGTCTGCCTGCCAACTTG
>JANNWF010000627.1:0-2748 GCA_031408455.1 Pseudoxanthomonas sp.
GCCGTGATCTGGTTGTCATCCAGGTCCGTTGTAATGAACGCCTGCGCGGTGTAGAGGTCGGCTAACTCTTTGACCTGATCGAGGCGGATGCCACACGCCAGAAAATGTTCGCGATACGGAGCAAAATCCTGCCCGACCGTTGCCATTGGAATCGGACTTCCACCGAGCAACTGCAGGTTGTAGGCGATGTTTCCGGCGCAACCACCGAACTCGCGGCGCATGTTCGGAACCAGAAAAGACACGTTCAGGATGTGTACTTTGTCCGGCAGGATGTGATGCTTGAATCGATCCTGAAAGACCATGATGGTGTCGTAAGCAAGCGAGCCGCAAATCAGCGCTGACATCAGCACTCCAAGAATTAGTGGAATTAGTGGAATCAGTGGAAGTGGCGGAGTCTCCGCCCGGACGCGACCAAATGGCCGCCACGCTGCATGGTAACTGGGCGCGGCGCGTATGGGCAGCATAGGTTTTGCTTTGAGCGCTTCGGCCCCTTACTGCTGGCTCGATCATTGATTCGCTCTGTTGCGTTAAGCAACGGCTTGCTATGCTAGCCAGCTTTTCATTCTCTCACTGGCGCTTCATTTCCGACGATGCTCAAGAGCCTGCGCGGTCTTTTTTCCAACGATTTGTCCATCGACTTGGGCACCGCCAACACGCTGATCTATGTGCGTGGTCAGGGCATCGTTCTTAACGAGCCATCGGTTGTCGCGATCCGCCACGACCGTCGATCCGGGTCGACAAAGTCGGTCGCTGCGGTCGGTGCCGAAGCCAAGCGCATGTTGGGACGGACGCCAGGTAACATCACCACCATTCGGCCAATGAAGGACGGCGTCATCGCTGACTTCACCACGACTGAAGAGATGCTCAAGCACTTCATTCGCAAGGTGCACCGGTCGCGCTTTCTGCGTCCCAGCCCGCGAGTGCTGATTTGTGTGCCGTGCGGTAGCACCTCGGTGGAGCGCCGTGCGATTAAGGAATCGGCTGAGGAGGCAGGCGCGCGTGAAGTATTTCTGATCGAAGAGCCGATGGCGGCGGCGATTGGTGCGGGTATTCCGATTCACGAAGCGCGCGGCTCGATGGTGCTCGACGTCGGCGGCGGAACTTCTGAAGTGGCGGTCATATCGTTGAACGGCATCGTCTATTCGCAATCGGTGCGTATCGGTGGGGATCGTTTTGACGAGGCGATCATCAATTACGTTCGCCGCAACCATGGGACGTTGATCGGTGAGACCACCGCAGAGCGCATCAAGATCGAAGTCGGCTGCGCGTTTCCACAGGCAGAAGTCGTCGAGATTGAAGTTTCGGGGCGTAATCTGGCCGAAGGTGTACCACGCACTTTCACCATCAATTCAAATGAAGTTTTGGAAGCCCTGCATGAGCCCCTGTCAGGAATCGTCAGCGCGGTTCGCGGCGCGCTTGAACAGACTCCGCCCGAACTGTGTGCCGACGTCTACGACCGCGGTATCGTGTTAACGGGTGGTGGGGCGCTGCTGCGTGATCTCGACAAGTTGATTTCGGAAGAGACTGGCCTGCACGTGCATGTGGCAGATGATCCCTTGACCTGCGTGGCGCGCGGCGGTGGTCGGGCACTTGAGCTGATTGACATGCACGGCAACGATTTCTTCGCGCCGGAATAGCATCGCGCGGGCGATTTGGGAGGTCACGCGGTGGCGTACTCCGGCAACTCCAGCGGTCCGCTGTTTGCCGAAGGCGGTGCCGGCGCGCTGCGTTTGCTCGCGTACCTGATGGTGGCCGTTATCCTGATGGTGGCGGATTACCGTGGGGGCTATTTGCAGCAAGTTAGAGCTTGGTTGAGCCTGCTCAATGAGCCGCTATACGAGGTGGCGTCCTCGCCAGCAGTTGCCGCCAGCGCGTTGCGAGATGCCATCGTTAGTCGACAAACGCTGACAACGCAGCGTGACGCCTTGCAGTCGGAGTTGTTGGTCGCGCAAGCGCAACTCAGTCGCCTTGACTCGGTGCAGCGCGAAAACGAACGCTTGCGGCTATTGATGGGCGGCACGCGCGGATTGCAGTTGCAAGTACAGCTGGCGTCCTTGGCCGACATTGACTTGGATCCGTTTCGGCATCGCATCGTGCTCGACCGCGGCGGTCGCGCTGGGGTCCGCAGTGGTCTTGCCATTATTGATGGCTCCGGGCTAGTCGGCCAGGTGACTCAGGTGACGGCCCTGCGGGCCAACGGGATCCTCATTTCTGATCCCAGTCATGCGGTGCCAGTCCAGGTGCAACGCTCTGGGCTTCGCACGATTGCGTTTGGCACCGGCGAGCTGGATCGCTTGGTCATTCCAAACATTCCGCAGAGTGCTGACATTCGTGTCGGCGATTTGCTGATCACCTCGGGAATGGGCGGTGGTTTTCCGGCAGGCTTATTGGTGGCGCACATCACACGCTTGCAGCCGGATGAAACGCGCCTATTTGGATTGGCTGAGGCGCGTCCAGTAGCGGCGCTGGATCGCAGCGGTGAAGTATTGCTGGTATGGGATCAGACCGTCGATGCGATGGAAGAAATGGGCCCGCCTGCATTGCCTGACTCGAGTGCCGAACCTCGCGCCTCGCAGCCCCCCGTGCCGCTCGCCGAACCTGTGGTCCAACCTGGTGATGGCCGATGAGCCGTTTGCGTCCCACCCCAGGCTTGTTTGCGGCTAGCGTCGCCGTTGCCTTGCTGCTGGGGTTGATGCCGCTTCCAGTCGCTTTGTTGCCCGCAAAACCCTACTGGATCGCTTTGGTGTT
>JANNWF010000628.1:0-5323 GCA_031408455.1 Pseudoxanthomonas sp.
CGCTGTTTTCAACCCTTGGTCAATTGAACTTCATTCGGAGCGTCATTAAGGTCCGCGATGGCCACTTCGCCAGCGCCTTCGGCGGCAGCGGCGCAACCTTGGTCGAGCGCTCCAGCGTGGTGCACTGGTCGCAGTCGCCAGTCATTGCAGACCTTGGTATCAAAGCGCTGCGGTCAACCACCGTTCTCTATTCCTCTTCGGCAGATTCGGTGCTGCGCGCTGACGGTGCCATCGAGGCCAGCTGGACATCGCTGATCGGTAACGGTTCCGCCGACGCGCGCTTCAAGGTGGAAGGGACGGGTTCGCTGCGGTTCACTGGCGTATTGCTGCAGGACAATCTCAGCTCCGGAGTACCGTTGCCGGGTCTGCCGGATTGCGCTGGAGCAATCGCAAGTGGCGGCTTCAATCTGCATGACGCAAGCGGCTGTATTGGCGCAGGGCAGGGCGACCTCAGCGGAGTATCAATTGATCTACCCGATCCGCCTCCCTTTGTTGAGCCGATTTGGATTACGCCCGTCCGCCAAGCCATCGACGTCGGTGGCAATTGCCCAACTGTTGACCAACGCGGCGCACCGCGTCCACAAACCATGACCGTGGGTGCCACGCCGCGCTGCGATGTCGGCGCGGTAGAGGTAGGCATCAATCCCTATCGCGGTATTTGGCAACCGACGCGTCCCGGTCATGGCTTGGACCTGCAAACCAGCGGCAATCAGCTTCTGCTGGCGTGGTACACCTATGCCGACAACGGCCAACCGACGGCGTATCAGGCGATTGCGCCGCTCACCGGCCCGCGCTGGCAGGCGGAACTGCAATTGAGCCGGCGCAATCCGACAACGGGCGCGTTTTTGACGCCGATTCGAGTCGGCACCGTAGCGATCGACTTTGCGAGTGATGTAAGCGCCACCTTGCGCTGGCGCTTCGATGCGCGCGGTATCGATGGTAGCGAGGCGATTCGGCCTGCGTTGTTTGCCGTCGCTGAACCCGAGATCGAAGTCACCGGGTTGTGGTTCCCGCCCGCTGAGCCCGGCTATGGCGCCACTGTCACGCGGCGCGGCGACGTGACCGCAGTGGGTTTGTACTACTACGACGCCAGTGGCGTGTTGCGCTGGGCGCTTGGCACCGGCGGCGGCGAAAGTGCGCAACAAATCAGCATGGTCAGCTACACCGGTTTTTGCCCGGATTGCGACGCGACGACAATGCCGGTGCGGTCGCAGCCCGCCGGCAACCTGCTGCTCCATTTCTTGAGCCCGCGACGCGCGCGCGTGGATACCAACCTGTTGTATCCGGGTGCTAATGGCGGCAACTGGATCCGCAGCCGCGCTGACTTTGTGCCGCTCAATGACCCGGTCGACAACAGTGATACGGCCGCACAGGCAGGCCTACAGAGGTAAGCGCAAGCCAAAGCCGGGCGATGCGCCCCAGCCCCCAGTCCCCAGCCCCGCTTTTAAATGCTCCTCCCGCCCCAGAACGACAAAGCCCGCAGCGAGTGCGGGCTTCGTCGTTCAAATTCGCTTGGCAAAACCCACTACCCGCCAAGCAGTTCCTTCAGCAATTTGATCAGAGCCGCCTCGTTGACCGGCTTGGTCAAATAGGCCTTGGCGCCTTGCCGCATGCCCCAGACCTTGTCGGTCTCCTGATCCTTGGTGGTGACCAGAACAATCGGGATGTGCGCCGTGCTCGGATCTTTGGAAATCGATCGGGTCGCTTGGAAGCCATTCAAATTGGGCATCACCACATCCATCAAGATGAGGTCGGGAATTTCCCGCTTGGCCACTTCCACGCCTTGTGCACCATCCTCTGCCGAGAAGGTCTCATGCCCCAGTTTCTCGACGATGCGCTTCATGCCCATCAGCTGCGAAGGGGAGTCGTCGACAATTAGCACGCGTGCCATTGAGATCCTCGGTCGGTAGGCGCTTCTTGCGCGATAGGCTGAATGATAGCCGTACCGGAGCAGTTGCGGGAAATGCCAATTGCTTAGTTTGGTTACGCTGGCGCGATCTCAACCAAAGTGCGGCCAAATGAGCCGCCCGCAAGCATGTTTTCGAACACCTCCGAAACGCTGTCTAAGCTCACGGTGCGCGTGCAAATACGCTCCAAATGCGCCGGCTTCCAGTCGCTGGCGAGATGCTGCCAGACGCTTTCGCGAATGCCGCGCGGGGTGTTAGTCGATGACACACCCAGAATGCTGACGCCACGCAGGATGAAAGGCATGACGGTGGTGGCGAGGTTGTGGCCGCCGGCCAAGCCGCAGCTGGCAATATTTCCGTACAAGCCGACGTGACGAGTCAGCCCAGCGAGCATTTCGTCGCCGACGTTATCAATCGCACCGGCCCAGGTGGCGCGCTCCAGTGGACGCTGTCCCCAATGCAGATCGCGGCTGGAGATTACCTGGCTCGCGCCCAGCGCGATCAGGTCGTCCAGACGATCAAATTTCGAGGTAATCGCATGCGCTTCATACCCGGCGCGGGTCAACACATCGATGGCCAGCATGCCAACGCCGCCGGTCGCGCCGGTCACCACGATGGGACCATCTGCCGGCTGCTGCCCATTCGCCTGCATGCGATACAGCGACAACGCAGCGGTGAAGCCGGCGGTGCCGATGATCATCGCTTCGCGCAGGCTCAAGCCAACCGGCAAGGCGATGACTGATTTGGATTCGAGCCGCACGTATTCGCTGTAGCCACCGTCGCGATCCTCAGACAGCCCGCAACCGGTGCAGAGGACAGCGTCGCCCTCGCGAAACACAGCGGAGCTGGACTCCACCACATGTCCCGCCACATCAATGCCAGCAATCAAGGGAAAGCGCTGCAAAATCTTGCCGCGTCCCGTGCCCGCCAGTGCGTCCTTGTAGTTGACCGACGTGTACGCTGCTTTGACGACAACGTCACCTGCGCTCAGGTCGTCAAGCGAAACGCTTTCGATGCCAGCGCGGTAATCATCGCGGCCTTTGCTGTGGACGCGGAAGGCGCGGAAAGTGGAGGGTAAATCCGTTGTCACAAAACACCTCGATTGAGTTTGTATCGCACTCTGATAGATGGATTCCGGCGTTACTCGCGCTGCGCGCTCGCCCTCGGGCCAGCTTCGCTGTTCGCTCGCGGCGCTCACAGTCGCCGAAATGACGATGAGGCCGGAAACTTGCCTCAGTCAACCCATCCCCTCACCGTCATTCCGGCGAACGCCGGAATCCACGTTGCGTTGCTGCGCGATCGGGGCGCTCAAAGTGAACCTGTATAGAGGTCTTCCCAGCTGGGGTTGCTTGCGTCAACCAGGTCCAGCTTCCATTGGCGCTTCCAGTCTTTCAAGCGCTTTTCGCGAAGGATGGCGGATTCCATTGTTTCGTGCTGCTCGAACCAGACGAGACGATGGACCTGATAGCGTTTGCTGAAGCCTTCGACGAAGTCTTCTCGATGTTGCCAGATGCGTTTGACTAGGTCGGAAGTGACGCCGACATAGAGGGTTCCATTGCGCTGACTGGCAAGCATGTAGACGCAAGGCTGGCGCTCCATCGCAACTTGCTAGATGGATTCCGGCCGGAATGACGGTGAGGGGGTGTTTGTCATCGGGCGAAATCTAAAAAGGGCTCGTCATTCCGGCGAACGCCGGAATCCACGCGCTGACCAAAGTCTCCGTCATTCCGGCGAAAGCCGGAATCCACCCACTAGCCTTAGGCTGACAGTCATTGCCTGCACTCGCGTGACTGATCACCACCTATCCCACCAACCAGCCTCAATTCACCTTATGAATCGCGCGCTTATCCACTGCCAGCGCCGCTTCATGCACCGCTTCAGACATGGTCGGATGGGCGTGGCAAATGCGCGCCAGATCTTCGGCGGAGCCTTTGAATTCCATCGCCACCACGCCCTCGTGGACTAATTCGGAAACCAATGCGCCAACCAAATGCATGCCGAGGATGCGGTCTGTTTCCGCGTGGGCGATCACTTTCACCATGCCGGCGGTTTCGTTCATGGCGACGGCACGGCCAATGGCGGCAAACGGGAAAGTGCCGGTCTTGAACGGGATGCCGGCGGCTTTCAACTCGGCCTCGTTCTGCCCCACCCAAGCGATCTCTGGCTCGGTGTAGATCACCCACGGCACGGTGTTGAAGTTGACGTGGCCGGGCAGGCCAGCAATGCGCTCGGCCACCGCGATGCCTTCCTCAGAGGCCTTGTGCGCCAGCATTGGGCCGCGTACGCAGTCACCGATGGCCCAGACGCCGTCGACGCCGGTGTGGCAATGGTCGTCTACCTCGATCATGCCGCGCGCAGTGAGCTTGACCCCGCTGCCTTCAGCCAGCAGCCCCTGCGTGTTGGCCCGCCGTCCGACCGCGACCAGCAGCTTGTCGACGACCAAGGTCTGGTCGGCCTTGCCATCGTGATAGCCCAAGTGAACTTCTTCACCAACCAACTCGGCTTTGGAAACCTTGCAGCCCAAGCGAATATCCAGGCCCTGCTTCTTGAACTCGCGTGCCGCCAGCTTGGCGATGTCCCCGTCGGCGGCAGCCAAGAAATCAGGCAAGGCTTCGAGAATGGTGACCTCGGCGCCCAACCGTCGCCACACGCTCGCCATCTCCAAGCCGACCACGCCGGCGCCAATCACACCCAAGCGTTTTGGCGTGGCGTCGAAATCCAACACGCCGACGTTGTCGACGATGTGCTTGCCATCAAACTTGGCAAACGGCAGCTCGATCGATATCGAGCCGGCGGCCAAGATCACGTTGGTCGCAGTCAATGCGTGTTCACCGCCGTCGTGTCCCTTGACCGTGACAGCCCGCCCGCCATGCAAGATCCCCACGCCATGAAAGGCAGTAACCTTGTTGGCCTTGAATAGCGCCGCCACGCCGCCGTTGAATTGCTTCACGATGCGGTCCTTTCGCGCGATCATTTTCGGCACATCGATGGCAGCATCGTTAGCCGAAATTCCGTGCTCAGAAAACATGTGGGTGAGGTTGTGGAACTGGCGCGAGGAGTCCAGCAACGCCTTGGAAGGAATGCATCCCACGTTCAAACAGGTGCCGCCCAACGCCGGCTTGCCGCCATCCTTGGACTTGAACGCATCCACGCAGGCGACCTTCATGCCGAGCTGCGCCGCACGAATAGCCGCCACGTAGCCGCCGGGGCCACCGCCGATAACGATGAGGTCGTAGTGGTGGGACATGGGGTGTTCCTTGAGAGCGATTGGCTAGCCCCTCTCCCCTCGGGAGAGGGGTTGGGGTGAGGGTTCGAGATAGACGAAGGGAGATTTTTGACTAGCTGTCGGATACATACTCGTTGGGGCTGGCTCGCCGAGTTGAGGTTCTTGCGCGATTCGCACCCTCACCCCAACC
>JANNWF010000629.1:0-1672 GCA_031408455.1 Pseudoxanthomonas sp.
GCCGATGGCGGCGCATTCGAGCACGCCGGGGCAGCTGGCGGCGACGGATTCGATTTCGTTGGGATACACGTTGAAGCCTGATACCAAGATCATGTCTTTTTTGCGGTCGACGATCTTGAAGTAGCCGCGTTCGTCCATCACCGCGACGTCGCCGGTCAGGAAGAAACCATCGGCGGTCATGCAGTTGGCGGTTTCTTCGGGCTTTTGCCAATAGCCGGCCATGATCTGCGGGCCACGCAACGCAATCTCGCCTGGTTCGCCGGGACCCACGTCGCGACGGTCGTCGTCGAGCAAGCGCACTTCCATGTTCGACATCGGCATGCCGATGTTGCCGGTGTAGGTTCGGCTGTCGGTGGGGTTGCAGGTGATGCCTGAGCAACTCTCCGACAGGCCATAGCCTTCAACCACCGGGCAGCCGGTGACTTCCAGCCATTTCTTGGCGGTGGCTTCGACTACGGCGGTGCCGCCGCCATTGCAGATTTGTAGCTTTGACCAATCCATCGTGGCCGCATCGGGATGATTGGCGACCGAGTTGAACAACGTGTTTACCGCGGGAAACACATTGATCTGATGCGGTTTCAGCGTCTTCAGCATGTGGCCGATGTCGCGCGGGTTGGGAATCAGGACGTTCAGTCCGCCGCAGCGCATCGCCAGCAGCGAGCAGGTGATGAAGGCGAACACGTGATAGAGCGGCAGGGCGCAGACGATTGTCATCTGCCCGGCGAACGGCTTGGCTTTCAAGCCGGGCTGCATCCACGCTTCGGCGGCGAGCAGCGCAGCGACAATGGTCCGATGCAACAGCATCGCGCCCTTGGCAACGCCAGTGGTGCCGCCGGTGTACTGCAACACGGCCACATCGCTGGGCTGAATGGTGGGCTTGTTGAGCGTGCGTTTGGCACCGTCGGCCAAGGCGGCGTTGAAGCGAATGGCGCCCGGAATATTGAAGGCGGGAATGACCTTCTTTACCTTGCGCAGCATGTAGTTGACGATGGCACCTTTCGGGAAACCGAGCAGGTCGCCCACGGTGGTGGTGATGACGTGTCTGACCGCGCTGTCAGGCAGCACCTCTTGCGCAGTGGAGGCGAAGTTCTCGATCACGATCAGCGCCTTGGCGCCGGAATCCTGCAACTGATGCTTCAACTCACGGGCGGTATACAGCGGGTTGACGTTGACCACGATAAATCCGGCGCGTAGTACGGCGGCGACGGCGATCGGATACTGCAAAACGTTCGGCATCATGATCGCGACCCGATCACCTTGTTGCAGACCTTTGCCTTGCAAGTGCGCGGCGAGCTTGGTCGATTGCCGATCAATATCGCCAAAGGTGATGCGTTTGCCCATCAATTCATAGGCGGCGCTGTCTCTGAACTTGTTGAAACTCTCTTCCAGCAACGCGACCAACGACGGATAGCGATCCGGGTCGATGAACTCCGGCACGCCGACTGGGTAGTGCTTGATCCAAGGCTTCTCCACTGCGCGCCCTCCAGGCGAAGTCGAGCTTGGATTATGCCTGTTGGGGCGCTTCGCGCACCTTGTCCTCGGTGACCAGCAACCGCATCAACTATTCAAGCGGCGGCAGCAAGCCGTGGTGGCAAAAAAATGTCCATGCGGCGGCCAGGTCATCGCTGCTGTAAGTGTGGCCACCGGCGAAAACGCGCAGTTGATAGTTGGC
>JANNWF010000630.1:0-3864 GCA_031408455.1 Pseudoxanthomonas sp.
AACCGCTGGACCGTTTTCACGAATGCTGGGGCGACTCTTGATCCTTCTGCTGCTGCCACTGTTGGCCTGGATCGGCATTTGCATCCTGATGTATTTCCAGCAGCGCGATCTGGTCTACTTCGGTGCCGTCACCCGGGTCGATGCGGCCACGACGGACTTCGCATTGCAGCGCGACGATGGCGTCACGTTGCGGGGCTGGGTGGTGAATCCGGAGGCAGCCGATGTGTTGTTGTATTTCGGCGGCAATGCCGAAGACATCAGCCCGATGGCCGGATCGCTGCGCAACTGGCTGCCGCAGCGAGCTTTGTATCTGCTCGCTTACCGCGGTTACGGGGCGAGTGAGGGTTCACCTGCACAGGACCTGCTGTTCGGCGACGCCGTGGCGCTGTACGACGAGGTCGCGCGACGGCATCCGGGTGCGCGGATTGCGGTGATGGGACGCAGTCTCGGTTCGGGGGTCGCGGCTTACCTTGCTGCCCAGCGGGCGGTGGAGAAGCTGGTGCTGGTAACGCCTTTTGACAGCTTGGTCGCGGTGGCGGGCGCGCACTATCCATGGCTGCCGACATCCTTGCTGGTGACTGAACGCTTTGAGTCGACGCATTGGCTGCGCGACTACCGCGGGCCGGTGCTGGTGATTCGTGCCAGAGGTGACCAGGTCGTGCCGCCTGCAAACACGGAGCGTTTGATCGCGGCGCTTTCGCATCCTCCACAGGTACTGGCCGTGGCAGCCGTCGGCCACAACGACGTGTTGACGACGCAGGCTGAGGCAGACAAGTTGATTCGATTTCTGGCATCCGAAGGCACTGCTGACGACGATGGTTGATCGGTTCCCAACCCTCCTACATCTGCCGAAACTGCGGCAGAAAGCTGCGGCTCACTGGCAGCCGCTCAGGCCGGTCGCGCAGGTGAATCTGCGCGGTGTCGTTGTCGGCGCGTACGAGGTGGCTGATGGCGCGCAGGTTCACCACCACCGCGCGATGCGTCTGAGCGAACTGGCTGGGATCGAGCTGCGCCAGCAACTCCTTCAGTGGGGTGCGGATCACCGCCTCGGCGGGTGAGCCATCCGCGCCACGCCAGGCGATCAAGGTGTACTTGTCCTCGGCGCGTAGGTAGTCGACTTCGTCCATCGCGATCATGCGCAGCGTGCTGCCGCTGGATGCGCGCAACCAGCGCAGGCCGGGCGGTCGGGCGCGCTGTTCGAGGCGGGCGGCCAGCGCGTCGAGCAAGGCGTCGCTGGCGGCGATCGGTTCGGCGAGGCGCAGGCGCTGCTGCAAGCGAGCAACCGTGTCGGCCAGCCGCGGTGCTTCCACCGGTTTCACCAGATAGTCGAGCGCGCCATGCTCGAAGGCCTGCACCGCGTATTGCTGGTAAGCCGTGACGAACACCAGATGCGCGCGGCGGCCGATCCATTGCGCTGCCTCGACGCCGGACATGCCGGGCATGTGCACGTCGAGAAAGCAGATATCGGGACGGTGTTGCTCGACCATATCCACCGCCTCCCGGCCATGGCGAGCCTGGGCGATGATGCGCAACGCCGGCCACGCGATGTGCAGCTGGCGAGCCAGCGACTGCAACAGCAGCGGCTCATCGTCGGCGAGCAGGGCGGTGGGAGCGTCGCTCATGCGGGCAACTTCCAAGCGATGCGGGCGCACACGCCGTGCGGCAGCTGAGGCTCGATGCGCAGTTGGGCATCGTCACCGAAGGCAAGTCGCAGGCGTTCACGCAGATTGGCAAGGCCAGTGCCGTGGCTCGTCGAATCGCTTTGCAGGCCGACGCCGGTGTCCGTGACCGACAGCATCAGTCGCCTGCCTTCGCGGCTGGCGCGCACCTCGATGCGGCCGCCTTGCACCGCTGGGTCGATGCCGTGGCGGACCGCGTTCTCGACCAAGGTGAGCAGCAGCATCGGCGGGCATTCGAGGTCGCGCGAGGCCTCGTCGAGGTCAAGCGTGAACTGCAGACGGTCGGGCATGCGCATGCGCATGACCTCCAGATAGGCGCGGGCCAGTTCGAACTCCTGCGCCAAGGTATTGCTGCCCGCGTGCAGGCGCGGCACCGCGGCGCGTAAATAGGTGATCAGGTGTTCGAGTACGTGGCCGGCTTGCGGTGAGCCGGACTCGACCAGTTCGCGGATGTTGGCCAGCGTGTTGAACAGAAAGTGAGGCTCGACCTGGGCTTGCAGCAAGCGCAAACGCGAGTCGAGCTCGCGGCGTTCGAACTCGCTGCGCGCCAACTCAAATGCCAGCGCCTGCTTGCGGGCGGCATCTTTGATTTGATTCAGCAGCGCCGCCACCGCGATCCAAGGCGCGAAGAAAACGCCGAACATCGTGAGCAGGCCGTAGCCGCCCATGCGGGTCTTGTCCTGATACCACGGCCCGGGATCGCCGAACGTGGTCAGCCAATAGATCAGCGCCATCGCGAACGGATACTGCACCGCCACCGCCGCCACCTGCAGCGCCCAACGCGCCAGCCATGACGGCAGTCGCCGTGGCCAGCGCTCGAACAATCCAAACGCCAGCAGCGCGCAGCAGCCACCCGCCAGCAGCCGCAACAGCAGCACGGCGTTCGATCCTTCCCACGTGAGCTGCGCGATGACCGCCGCCACCGCGCTGGCCAGCAGCACCACGCGCAGGCGTGGCCAAGCAAAGATCGACGGGAATACTGCCGGCAACGGCGGCGGTTGGGACCTGACGGCAGCGGCGGCGCGCGGTGATGACATGCCCGCAGCCTAGCCCCGCCCCGGCGCGCTGGGAAGCGCGCAGCACGCGTTGCGGGCGCTCGAAAGCGAGGCGTTTCCACCGCCTGCGCGCAGCCACCGCAGCCTGCGCCGCGCACGCCACCATCCGTCGCATGACGCTGCCCGCGCGGGCATGTCGTCGGCATAGTCGGCCCAGATCGCGGTTCAGTCGAAGGAGAAACGAGCATGCTCATGTTCCATATCGCCACCGGGTTACTGGCGTTGCTGGCCGGCGCCATGGCGCTGATCGCGCGCAAGGGCTCGCCCCTGCATCGACGCAGCGGTCGCGTATTCGCGTTGGCGATGCTGCTGATGACTGGCAGCGCGATCGTGATGGCGGCTTACTTGCGTCCAAACGTCGGCAACTTGATCGCGGGCAGCCTGACGCTTTATCTGGTGCTCACCGGCGTGTTGGCGGTGGCGCGGCCGGTCCAGCCGGTACGCGCGTTGCTAGCTGGGTTGATGTTGGTGGCGTTGACGATAGGTGCTTGTGGCCTGCTGCTGGGCATGCGCGCAGTGGCGATGCCGAACGGCGCGATCGACCAGATTCCCGCTTTTGCCTACTTCATGTTCGGCACGGTCGGCAGCGTTGCTAGTCTGCTCGATCTGCGCATGTTGCGCCTCGGACAGTTGCCGGCCAAACAGCGGCTGACACGCCACCTGTGGCGCATGGGCAATGCGATGTGGATCGCAACCATGTCGTTTTTTCTCGGCCAGGCCGATGAGTTTCCCGCTGCCGTTCGCGCCAGCGGAGTGCTTGCGCTGCCCGTGTTGGCGGTAACGTTGACGATGCTCTACTGGCTCGCGCGAGTGGTCTTCGCCAAGACCCTGCTGCGGCGACCTGCATCGCCGACGCGCGAGGTGATGCCGGCACTTCGCTCCTGACACCGCGCCCGCAGATGCCTGGGTAAGCTGCCTGTCAGCACATCCTGGAAGTGCGCTCGCCGAGGCACGCGCGCCGCAGACAGGTGGCGACGCGTCATTGTCCCCTGACGCCCGAGTCTCTATGCTCGCGCGCTCGATCACGGCGGGCAGCACGCAGAGATGAAAGTATTTGGCAGCAACAGCGCGCTGTTGGCGTGGGGTCTGATGGCCGCACTGACGGCGCCGGTGATGGCTTCCGATTCGCC
>JANNWF010000631.1:0-7822 GCA_031408455.1 Pseudoxanthomonas sp.
CGCCAGCATTGCCACGCCGGCATCCTCAGCTAGCGCAGCGATTTGCACGCCGTTCTTGTTGTCGGCGTTCCAACCAGTGCGAATTTTCAGGGTGACCGGCACCTCCACCGCCGCCACCACGGCCTTGAGAATCCTCGCGACCAGCGCCTCGTCTTGCAGCAAGGCGGAGCCGCACCAGGCATGGCAGACCTTTTTAGCCGGACAGCCCATATTGATATCGATGATCTGCGCGCCGTGATCGACGTTGTAGCGCGCGGCCTCGGCCAGCACCGCCGGATCGGCACCGGCGATCTGCACCCCGATGGGATCCGGTTCGCCAGCGTGATCCATGCGCCACAGGCTCTTCTTGGTTTTCCACAAGCGCGGATCGGAGGTGGTCATTTCCGACACTGCATAGCCAGCACCCAGCTCTTTGCAGAGCAGACGAAACGGCTTGTCGGTCACCCCCGCCATCGGGGCGAGCACGGTCGGTGATTTGAGTGAGATGGGTCCGATGCGCATGCGGCGGATATTGTAGGTGGGTGAAGCGCGCGTCTCGCGTTTTTGGCATGAATGCGCCATGTCAAACGGCGCAATTCCCCCGCAGCTCATCCCAGCTTCAAGGTGAACCGAATCGATACTGGCGGTCCGAGCATGACCATCGCCACTGCGAAGTTCAGCGGCGACTGCCTACTCTGCCGCATCAACGTAGGTAGTCGCCTGCGAGAGGTGTTTTATGCGAATTCTGCTTGCCGTGGTTCTGCTGATCGTTGCTTGTGACGTAACTGCTGTCGACGCGCTGCCAGCGTCGTCAGGCAGCCAGCAAGCCGTTGGCTTAGCCGTCGATGCCGCGCCTGCTCGCATGACCGAAGTGGTGGTGTCCGGCGAACAGCCAGGCCCCGGCATGTGGCGAGTCGAGCACGGCGAACACGTGCTTTACATCCTCGGCACGCTCAGCCCCTTGCCCAAGCGCATGCAATGGAAGTCGGATGAAGTCGAAGCGCTGATCGCTAGCGCACAACAAGTAATCAACCCGACCGAAGTGAAGGCGAAAAGCGACCTCGGAATGTTTAGGACCGCCATGCTGCTGCCGTCTGCACTGCGCGCCCGCAACAACCCGGATGAAAAAATGTTGGTCGATGTCCTGCCGGAGGCGCTTTACCAGCGCTGGCTGCCATTGAAGGACCGCTACATGCGGCGCAATCGTTCGGTGGAAAAGCGCCGGCCGATCATCGCGGCGGCTGAGTTATATGAAAAAGCCATCGACAAGAGCGGCTTGGAGTCTTCTTCACGAATCGACAAAGTCATCGCGAAGGCGGCCAAGCGCAACGATGTGGAAGTAGTAGAGCCGACCATCGAGATCACGATCGAAGATCCCAAGGCGATGCTGAAGGAGCTCGCCGCCAGCAGCTTGGATGACATTGGTTGCTTTGAGAGCACCCTGGACCGGCTAGAAATCGAACTGGGACACATGCGCGCACGCGCCAATGCTTGGGCAATCGGCGATTTGGAAGCTTTGCGTGAGCTGCCGAGTCAAGATCGCGGTCGCGCCTGTATTCAAGCCATTACCGGTTCGGCGGCGATGCAGAGTCGGGGCTTCGACAAACTGCCCGAACGCGCGAAACAGGCGTGGTTGGAAGCGGTCGATACCGCGCTGACCAACCACGCGATCACCTTCGCCGCCTTGCCCATGCGCCAGTTGCTGGGTGAAGACGGTTACTTGAGCGCGCTGGCGGCGCGTGGGTATGTTGTGGTGACCCCGGAGTGAGTGGGCCGGGTGCTTGGTCGAGCCAAAGCCTTCAACGCAGGGGCGCGCAGTTGTAGAGCGGACCGAGCGAAGCGAAGGCGCGTGCGCAGCGCGCGAACTTGCTCCGCTGCCCTGACAAGCCGGGCCAGCAGAGCATGTTCGCGTGCAGCGCGCTTACCCCTTCGTTTCGCTCGGTCGGCACTACATCAGCACGCCGTCGATCACTCGGAAAATCGAGCCAAAACCTCGCTGCGCAACGGCATCGCCAAAGCCGCGCCTGCACGCTCAACCGCCAGTGCTGCAACCCGCCCGGCAGCGCGCACGGCATCCGCAAATACAGCCTGCGGCGCACGCGCCAATGCCGCCGCCAGCCCACCATTGAAGGCATCGCCCGCGCCGGTGGTGTCGAGCACAGTTGCGGCTTCGGCGGCGTGTCGATAGTGAGTGACGACATCACCCCGCAGGTTGTTGTCCGCGTGCGATACGAATGCGCCGCGTGCGCCCAAGGTCAGCACCACGGTGGGCACGCTCAGTCGGCGGCAAAGCACATGCAAATCCTCATCGACGTGACCGGCGAAAGCGTCGTCCGCAATCACCACACCGGTCTGCCTGAGCAAGGCGACGAACTCGCTCTCGTTCGGGGTCAACACGTCGGTCAAGGGTAACAAGGCCAAGGCCATCGCGTCTGCCGCCGGTGCCGGGTTGTAGAGTGTCAAAACGCGTGCTTGGCGGGCAATCTGCATTGCCTCCGCACACGCGGCGAGGGTGGTCTCGTTTTGCAGCATCAGCACCGTTGTGCCAGCGATCAACGCGGCGTGTAGTCGAACATGCGCCGCTCTCAGGGCCGCGTTGGCACCGGGACCGACCACGATCATGTTCTGCCCCGCTGCATCGAGCAGGATCGCCGCGCTGCCGGTGGCGAAGTCAGGTTGGCGTTCGATATACACACTGAGGCCTTCGCTTGCCGCCAGCGCCAACGCCGCTTCGCCTGCGGCGTCCTCGCCTAGTGCGCCGATAAAAGCACAGCGCGCGCCTTGGCGTGCGGCGGCAATGGCTTGATTGAAGCCCTTGCCGCCCGGCCCCGAAGTAAACGTGCCTAGGCGCGTTTCGCCGGGCATCGGCAGCTGCGTGCTGCGCCAGACGTAGTCGTGGTTGTAGGAACCAACAACGACGACGTCAGCCATTGCCTTAAGGTGTCACTGCGCAGGCGACCGTAGCGGCGGTCTCGCTGGATTGCTGCAATAGATACAACACGCCGGCGATGGTCGCGGTCATGAAGGTGGCAATGGAGCCGCCCAACACGGCGCGCAATCCCAACCTGGCCAAATCGCTACGGCGCTCTGGTGCCAAGCCGCCAATGCCGCCGATCTGGATCGCGATCGAGCTGAAGTTGGCAAATCCACACAGGGCATAGGTCGCGATCAATGCGCCCTGATTGGTCAAGACCACGCCTTGGGTCTTGCAGTTGACGATATCGGCTAGCTGTAAATAGGCCACAAATTCGTTGATGACGACTTTCTGCCCGATCAAGCCACCGACCACCGTGGCATCCGACCACGGCACGCCGATCACCCACGCCAGCGGTGCCAGCAACAGGCCGAGCAGGTTGGCGATGTCGGTCGGACGGCCGAGCGCGGCGGCCAAGCCGCTGAACTCACCGAACCACGTCAACGGCGCGTTCAATAAGGCGATCAATGCGATGAAGGCGAGCAACATCGCGCCGATGTTCAGTGCCAAGCGCAATCCATCTGCCGCGCCGGCAGCGGCGGCGTCGATCACGTTGCTTGAGGTTTTCTCGACTTCCATCTGCACGGTGCCGCGGGTCAACGGAACACCGGTTTCGGGAATCAGGATCTTGGCGATCACCAGAGTGGCCGGCGCAGCCATGATCGAAGCCGCCAGCAGATGTTTGGCGTAAAACGCCGCCTGTACCGGGTCGCCACCGCTGAGCATGCCCACGTAGGCCGCCAACACGCCGCCGGCGATATGCGCCATGCCGCCGATCATCATCGTGATGAGTTCGGACTCGGTCATGCGACCGATGTAGGGGCGCACCGTGAGTGGGGCTTCGGTCTGGCCGATGAATACACTGGCGCACACCGAGGTCGTTTCCGCGCCCGACACGCGCATGACTTTGGTGATCGCCCACGCCATGCCACGCACCACGGCTTGCATCACGTTCAAGTGATACAGCACGCCCATCAGAGCGGCGAAAAATATGATGGTGGGCAACACTTGGAAGGCAAAAATGAAGCCGAACTTCGAGGTGTCCATCAGGCTGCCGAAGATGAAATTCGAACCCGCCGATACGAAGCCCAATATCTTGACGAAGCCGTTACCCAGCGCGTCGAACACGTCCTTGCCACCGGGCACCAGCAGCACCAAGCTGGCGAAGGCGATCTGCAAACTCAGCCCAATGCCGACCAGCTGCCAGTCGACGGCGCGCTTGTTATTGGAAAAGATGAAAGCCAAGCCGATCAGGCAGGCGAGACCAAACAGGCCAAACAAGATCGACGCCATGCGCTATTCCCTGAGGCGATTCGGCGCAACTGCGCGAATCTGAAGTGGCCGCAGCGTAGGTCAGGACAGCAGGGGGCGCAACTTGCGAGCACGCCACTGGCCGTCGGGTGCCGAGGGCAGCCTCTGCGTCAGCCGCGAACGATCCGCTCGCCAACCTCAGCAACGTTCCCTTCCCACCCGTCATTCCGGCGCACGCCGGATTCCACGGACGGAGCGTTCTCTGGCAGATCGGGAGGGCACTGGATTTCGGGTGGATTCCGGCGTGCGCCGGAATGCCTGTAATGCTTCAGCTCGCCGAACCCTGCGGCGCAGAAACTGTTGGCGAGAGGCGATGGAACGCGTTCCGCCGTCCGACTGCAGTTCAGATCAACACACTTTCCAGAACGCCTTTCGGAGGCGGAGGCGGTGGCGCTGGCGCAGCAGGCGCGGAAGGCATCGCCGGAAGGGCGCTTGGCATCGGTGGCAGTGGTGCCAGCGCTGGAGTCGGCGGCACTGGCGGCACTGGGGGCGCGGGCGGTGCAAAGCCAGGAAAACTCGGTAGTGCGGCCGCTTCCAAGTCAAGTTGCTGCGACTTGCGATCACGCATCAGACGCACGGCCACACGCTGATCGGATTTGCGACCTTCTTGCTGACTATCACGCAACGCCCGCAGCACATCGGTGGGTTCGTTGACATCTTGCTTATCGATGCTGAGCAACACATCGCCGGCGCGCAGGCCCTTCAGCGGACTTTGCTCGGTGCTCAGCACCAACACGCCGCGCTCGGTGGCGAAGTAGCGGCCGAGTTCGCTATCGACGGCGGCCAAGCGCAACCCGCGCCAGCGCAAGCTGTCGGCAAACGCGAGTTGTGCGGCTAGGCAACCACCCTCGTCATCTACGCATGGCGCCATCGGCGTGATTCGTTCGATGTCGAACAGGCCGCGCATCGCGATCAGCGGTTCGATTTGCGCGCGCACCGCATCGGCATCCAGTGCACGGCCGCGCCACCAGGCCAAGCCAGGTAGCAGTCCGGCGGTGACATCGACCACGCCGCGCTTACCATCACGGACGTACTCAAGCGCCAGCAACTGGCCGACTTCGAGTTCACTCAAGCGCTCGCGCGCGGCGTCAAGCCGCCGCTCTGCCGAGTCGCCACCAATGGATTTGCCATTGATCGAGAGGATGCGGTCACCGTGGCGCAATCCCGCGCGCTCGGCGGGGCTGTTGGGAGTGACGCCAGCGATGCCGACTCCACCTTCGGGATCGCCGCGCAGCACGACGCCGATCATCGGCTTATCAAACGCAGGTCGTGCCAGCGCTGCTTCAATATCAGCGCGCGCGATTTGCATGGACAAACCGGCCACTCGGCTAGACAGCGCGTTCAACTCTTCCTGCGCGCGCCGCAGTTCAGCTTGCGCGCTGCCCAGATCTGTACTGTTTTGATCGGCACGCTTTGCCTGCTCCCGCGCGCGCTCGGCTTGCGCGCTGCTGCGGGCCGCTTGGGCTTGGTCGGGCGTCACCGCGAACGAGTCACTTGCAAGGGCAGCATGGTTTGCAAGCAAGGCCAAGATCGCGGCCAACACAAATCGAGTCATACGTTTCTCCTTCAAATTGAGGAATGGGAGGCGCCGGCCATCACAGGGTTGCTTCGCGAGTGGCCGCGTCACTGGCGGCGATCAATGAGTCACGTTGAGTCAGGGCTACCCGCTGGGTCAGCAATTCCACGCGCTCGCGCCACAGCACTTCCCGCGTGGCGGCAGTGGCTTCGGGGTCGGCCAATAGGTAGTCGATCCATTGCATGCGGTCGACCAAGGCGAGTTCGAGCGCTAGCGTTTCGGCATCGCGTCCGCTGGATGCGGTCCAGCTCAGCACCGATTGCAGGCGCGCCGATTCGGCCATCAGTGTTTCCGTCTGCGAATTGTCATCACCCGTCTCGGCCGGCACCGCCGCTGTCGCTAGGTCCGGGTTGGCTCCAGCAACGCTCACGACAGCGCTAAGGACGGGCGATGCGGGTGGCGCTTTCCATGCATCGGGTAAGCCCACCATAAGCGCGGCCAAGGCCATGACCGCCGCCATCGCCAGCAGACGCGGGCCGCGCCTTAAGCCCCAACGAGGATGCAAGCGTCGCGCCTGTGGCGTGATGGGAGCGCTGCTTGCTTGATCGGCCAGCGCCTTGCTTTGTTCGAGGCTGGCTCGCAAACGCAGCCAACCATCGGCGGGAGGATCGAGCAAGGGCAGCGCGGCGAGCGCCGAACTCAAGCTGGCGCTGTCGGGCGAATCTGGCTCGCTATTTGGCGCCGCGTGGCGATCAGTTGGCATAACTGACATGGCAATTCTCCCTGGTCTGGTTCGGTGCCTGCTCCGGTTCGGTCAAGGCGATGCGCAGTCGTTGCGTGCCGCGGGCTAGCTGCGATTTTGAAAAACTGGCGGTACGGCCCATGAGTTGGGCGATTTCATCGTGGGTATAGCCTTCGCCGTGGAACAGCCACAGCACACTGCGGGTGATGTCTGGCAGTGCCGCCATCGCTTGTTCCAGCTCGGCGGCTTGCGCGTGCTGCAGCGGCGAATGCGCGCTGCTGGGGGTGGCGTCGTCCACGTCCAAGCTATCGGTGTGGAGTCGCGAAGTCCGCCGACGCAGCCGCATCAAGGTCTCGTTGACCGCGATCTTGCGCAGCCACGCCCAGAACGGTGCATCGCCGCGATAGCTGGCCAGCGCGCCATTCATGCGCAAGAAAGCGTCGTGGGTGACTTCCATCGCTTCATCGGCATCGCCCAGCATGCGCATCGCCAAGCTGTAGACCGGGCGCTGGAACAATCGATACACGCGCTCGAATGCGCCGAGATCGCCAGCGCGGATGCTGTCCAACAGCCCGGCTGGCAGGTCGATCGCAAATGTGGATGAAGTGCTCACGGCCTAAAGGATGCGCGCTGCAAAAAAAACGTCGCAGTGCCGTTGCTGCCTTTTGTCGATTCGATTCGATGCTATCGCGGGTCTGCCGATGCGGCCGAGCCCGATGTTATGATTCGAACGCGATTCCGCATCACTTCGTTGTCACCAATGGCCGTACCGGCGTTTGACATTCCGGGCTATGACTTTGTCCGCGAACTCGGTTCTGGCGGCATGGCGACGGTGTATCTGGCGGTCCAGCGATCACTAGACCGCAAGGTCGCGATCAAGATCATGCGTCGCGGCATGACCGACACCAACACCGAACAGCGCTTTCTCAATGAAGGCCGGACCATGGCGCGGCTGCCGCACGCGCACATCGTCGGTGTCTACGACATCGTTCAGAACGACAGCATCAACTACATCGCAATGGAGTTTCTCGACGGCGGTTTGCTGTCGGAACGCATGCGCGAAGGACTGTCGCTGGGTGAGGCGATCACCATCATTGTGCAGATTGCGGGGGCGTTGCAGTTTGCCCACGACAACGGCGTGGTGCATCGCGACTTGAAGCCCACCAACGTCATGTTCCGCGATGAGATGACCGCGGTGCTGACCGACTTTGGTATCGCACGGGCGCACGGCGCGGGTGCGAGTCGTTTGACCCAGACCGGCATGATGCTCGGCACGCCGACCTACATGAGTCCCGAACAA
>JANNWF010000632.1:0-5385 GCA_031408455.1 Pseudoxanthomonas sp.
TTCGACGGGACACACACGGGACGCGCCGTCGCTACCCGTTCAACCTCCCGCGGTGCGGAAGTCGAGTACCACCTGGTGGTCGACCGGCGCAGCAAGATGGGGCTGATCTGAAAGGGGAACTTCTCACCACCCAGCGGCACCCTGAGGCAATATTACGCGGTGCCTCTGGTGGGTCCGCCCGATTGATGACGACACAGCGCGGATGGCGGTGCTGCGGACCAATGTTGGTGCCCAGTGAAACGCGTCCGCGTCGATACCTTGCGGTAAGAATCAGCGCCCACCGATTGCCTTCGGGTCTTCCTGCCGGATACGCAGCATTCTTGTGCGTGCGCCTGTCAACCAGCAGGGCATCCATGTAGGGCGCGTGGCTGAGGGGATGGATGTCCCCCAAATCGCTCGCACGGAGTGTGGTCGCCAACTGCCGATGCGCGGTGTAGGCGCGGCTGCCCGCGCTTGACTTCGACGATGAGCAGTAGCGAAACGCGGTTGGCCTGATGTGACGACGAGCTTGGCTCGCTCCCCTTATCATCGACAGATGCCGACTCATCACTTGCGCGCCATTGCGCTGAATTGCGCGACCGCAGCACTGGCGCCCCTGTTACTGCTGCAAGGCCGGCAGGTGCGCAAGCGCATTCCCATGCTCGCTGAGCCGCCGGGCGAGCGGCGCGGCGAATCGTTCGAGGGCCGGGCTTTGCGCTTGTTGATTCTGGGCGACTCCGCTGCCGCTGGCGTCGGAGCCAGCAGCCAGATCAACGCGCTCAGTGGCCAGCTGGTCGCTCGACTCAGCCCGCATCACGCCTTGCACTGGCAGCTGCTGGCAGAGACCGGCCGCCGCGCGCGTGATGGCCTGCATGCTCTAAAGCGCGAGCCATCATTGCGCTGCGATGTGGTGCTCACGTCGCTGGGGGTCAACGACGTCACCGCGCTGGCGTCGGGCAAGCAGTTTCATGCCGATATGCAAGCGGTGATTACGCGCCTGCGCGAGCACACGGGTGCGCGCTTGATTTTGCTTTCCGGGTTGCCGCCGATGGGCGAGTTTCCTGCGCTGCCACAGCCATTGCGGTGGCGTCTCGGGCAGCAGGCGCAACTGCTCGATCAGGTGCTGCGTCGGCTAGCCGCTGCGCACGCGGACTGTCGACACCTTCCCTTCGGACCCTTGCCCAGCGCATCGCTACTCGCCAGTGATGGTTTCCATCCCGGCCCGCAGGCCTATGCGCTGTGGGCAGAGAGTGCGGTGCGACAAATCGCCAGCTGGCAAGACGCTGCATTGGAACTGTCGCGGGCAACGTGAGTTGACCGCGCCTGCCTATCGCGGCAGCGCTTTTGCCTGCGCTAGCGGGCGACTGCTTGGATGTGGCGGTGCAAACTGCATCAATCAGGCCTGCTTCAATCAAGCCTGCTTCAATCAAGCCAACCCATAACTCATCAACAATGCCTCAGGCTGCGGCTCGCGGCCGCGGAAGGCGACAAAGCTGGCCAAGGCCGGACGTGAGCCGCCGACTGCCAGAATCTCGCGCCGGTAACGCGCGCCGGTTTCCGTATCCAGCACGCCCGTGGTGTTCGCCGCGCCCGCTTCGGCAAACGCGGCAAACGCGTCGGCACTCAACACCTCTGCCCACAGATAGCTGTAGTAGCCCGCCGCGTAGCCGCCTGCAAACACATGGGTAAAGGCCATCGGAAAGCGGTTCCACGCGGGCGGGCGGAACACCGCCACTTCGCGGCGGACCTCGTCGAGCAATTCCAGCGTACGCGCGCCAAGTGCCGGGTCGTAGTCAAGATGCATGCGAAAGTCGAACAGGGCGAATTCGATTTGTCTCAGCAGGTACAAACCCGCGTGAAAATGGCGAGCAGCCAGCACTTTGTCGAACAACTCGGTCGGCAACGATTCGCCGGTCTGCCAATGTCCTGACAACAAAGGCAAGGTCTCGGCGGCCCAAGCGAAGTTCTCCAACATCTGGCTCGGTAATTCGACCGCGTCCCATTCGACGCCGGCAATTCCGCCGACGGATGGCCAATCGACCTCGGTCAGCATGTGGTGGAAGCCATGCCCAAATTCGTGGAACAGCGTCAGCACATCGTCATGGGTGAGCAAGGCCGGCTTGGCCTCACCTACTGAGGCGAGGCCCGGCGAGGGGAAATTACAGGTCAGATAGGCGACCGGTACCTGCAACTCGCCGCCTTTGCGAAAGCGCGTGCGACACACGTCCATCCACGCCCCGCCGCGCTTGCCGGTACGCGCGTAGTGATCGACATAGAAGCCGGCACGCACGCTGCCGTCGGCATCCAGCACATCGAAGTACTGCGCATCGGCATGCCACAGGTCGACGTCCGTGCGGGCGCGGAATTGGACGCCGAACAGGCGGCCGGTGATATCGAGCAAGCCGCTCAGCACCGCCGGTAATGGAAAGTAAGGCTTGAGATCTTCTTCGCTGAAATCGAAGCGATGTTCACGCAACTTCTCGGCAGCAAACGCGATATCCCACGGGGCCAATTCCTGCAAACCGAATTGGTCGCGCGCGAAGACTTGCAGCTCATCCAGCTCGCGTTGCGCAATGGGCTTGGCCTTGGCCGTCAGTTCGCCCAAAAACCCCAATACCCGATCCGGCGTGGCTGCCATCTTGGCGTCCAGCGACAAGTGCGCGGCGCTGGCAAACCCGAGCAACTGCGCCGATTCATGACGCAAGCGCATGATCTGCTCGATGCGCGCGGCGTTATCGAATTGACCGGCCTGCGGGCCTTGATCCGAAGCGCGGGTCTGCGACGCACGGTAGACGTCCTCGCGCAACGGACGATGCTCGGCAAAGGTCAATATAGCTTGCACCACCGGGCCCTTCAGCGTCGCCAGTTGGCCCTCGCAATTTTTCTCCGTGGCTGCAGCACGCATCATGCTGAGCGCCGATGCCGGCAAGCCAGCGAGTTCCTCATCCGCGACAACGCGCGTCCACGCATCGGTGGCGTCGAGCACGGCCTCCTCAAAACTGGTCTCCAAGCGTGACAGTTCGTTCTGGATGTCCTTGAAACGCGAGCGCGCCGGCTCTTCCAAGGCCACGCCAGACAGACGGAAACCGCGCAGGCTGTCGTCCACCAAAGCTCGTTGCGCACGATCCAGACTGGCGAACTCGGCGGCATCGCGAATCGCTTGCACGGCCTCAAACAAGGCCCGGTTCTGACCCAATTCGGTGGCGTGATCCGTAAGCTTTTCCTGCGCTGCCGAATAGGCTTCGCGCAGCGCCGGCGAATCACTCACGCCATGTAAATGTCCCACCGGCGACCACGCGCAGCCGAGACGTTCTTCCAGCGCCTCCAGTGGCGCCAACAGGCTCTCGAAGCTGGGCAACTGCTGACCATCGGTGAGCGCCGGCACGGCGGCGCGAAACTGCGCCAACAGCGCATCGATGGCGGGCTCGACATGCTCGGCCGCGATCAATGAAAACGCCGGCAAGCCGGCATCCATGAGCAACGGATTGGTTGAGATGGGTGCGTTCATGCGCTCAAGGTGACTGGCGCGGGGGACTAAATCAAGCCGTCGGGTTAATGCGCCCGTATGATTCGGCTACACCGACCGGAGGTAGTGCATGCCGCACGACGCGGAAACCGAACGCCGTCACTTGCTGCGTACCTTGGCCGAGTGGCGCTTGTTTGCCGGCATGGACGCGGCGGCGCTGAGCGCATTGGCCGATGAACTGCAGCCGATCTGCGTGACTGGCGGCTCGATGTTGTTTGAACAGGGCGACGAAGCTGACTCGTTGTATTTGCTGCTGCACGGCCGCATGGCCGCCGTGCGCCGCGACGACGACGGCCGCCGCCGCACCTTGGGCACGGTGTCGCCGGGTGAGTGCGTGGGCGAGACCGGACTAATTTCTGGCGAGACCGACGCGGTGCGATTTGCCCGCGTGGTCGCCCTGCGCGATTGCGAATTGCTGCGGCTCTCGAAAGCAGGCTTCGAGCGCTTGGTAGCGAGCTATCCACACGCCATGCTGGGTATGGCGAGATTAGCCTTGCGGCGCTATTACGGCGTCCGCGGGCGGCCTGAATTGGCCCATTGCGTGGCGATATTGCCGGGCATGAGCGGCGTCGATGTGGCCGGTTTTGCGCGCCGGTTTGCCGCCACATTTGCTGATCGCGATGACGTGCAATTGATCGACGCTGAAACCGCCGCCGGCAAACCATCGGCGTGGTTCAGCGAGCGCGAATCAAAGTCTCGCAACTTGATCTTCATCGGCAACGACAGCCCCGAGTGGCGGGATCGTTGTGTGCGCCAATGCGACGCAGTATTGATACTGGTCGATGTCGCCCGCCCACCCGCGCAGTGCTCACTCGTGCCCGCGCCCAGCTCAAGCCCTGATCTGCCGCAGCACCTGGTGATGTTGCAACGCGGCGAGCCACGCGCCGGTGCCAATCGGGCGTGGCGCAGCGCATTTCCGCACGCCATCGCCCATCACCATATCCGCCATGACGCTGACATTGGCCGCTTGTTGCGCCGGCTCACCGGTCGCGCCCGTGGCTTGGTGCTATCCGGCGGCGGCGCGCGTGGGTTTGCCCATTTGGGGGTGATTTGCGCCTTGCGCGAAGCGGGCTTGGTGTTTGATTTCGTCGGCGGCTCCAGCATCGGCGCGATTGTCGGTGCCGGTTTTGCCGCCGATTGGTCAGATGAGCAAATGCTGGAAACCTATCGCGAACACTTCGTCAACAGCGATCCGCTAGGCGATTGGACCCTGCCCTTGGTCTCGCTGCGCTCCGGCTCGCGAGTCAGCCGGCGCCTGCGCGCGGCGTTTGGTGATCGCGATATCGAAGACCTGCCGATCCCGTTTTTTTGCGTGTCCAGCAACCTAACGGCCGGCGCATTGGAAGTCCACGAGCGCGGCCCTTTGTGGTGCTGGTTGCGCGCTTCAAGCTCGATTCCCGGCGTGCTGCCGCCGGTATTCTCCGCTGGCCGCGTTCTGGTCGATGGCGGTGTGATCGACAACCTGCCCGTCGGTGAAATGCGCAGCCGCTTGGCCGGGGAAATCGTTGCCGTGGATGTCGGCGGCAGTTATCGCTTGGAAACTACGATGGAAGAAACCGAACTACCGCCGTGGTGGAAACTGCTCGGCGAAGTGTTCGGCGTGCGCCGTCGCCCGGGCCTAAAGCAAATCCTGCTGCGCGCCGGCATGGTCAATTCCGAAGCCACCTCGCAACGCCGCCGCAAGCAAACTCGCCTACTCATCAAGCCGACGCTAGACGGCATCGAACTGCTCGATTGGCGCTCGTATGACCGCGCCGTCGAACTCGGCTACGAACACACGCGCAAGCAGTTGAGTGCGAGTGGGGATTTAAGTTTTTGAGGTGGGGACAGACCGCAGAAGGGCGTCGGCAATTGACGCCAGCGTTTTGCGGGTATTGAAC